>NZ_QFRV01000020.1:0-62348 GCF_004136805.1 Enterobacter cloacae complex sp. GF14B | reverse complement strand
AGGAGTTATCGCTTCTGGCAGGCGTGCTGGCGCTGACGGCGGCGTCGACCTGGGGATGGCGGCAGGCTGCCGCTCGTCTGGCATGGTGGGAGCTGGATGCCAGCAAATGGCTGCTGTGGCCGGTGATGCTGCTGATGGTGCTGTATCAGGTCTCGCACCAGCAGATTCTGGCGGCCGGCTGGGCAAATCTGGCCTGGGCTATCGCGCTGCCTGCCGCCCTGATGCTGCTGCGGCGCGACGAAGATAAACTTCTGCCGCGCATCTCAATGGGGCTGCATCTGTCGCTGTTGTGGATGATTTTACTCGCCCTTGCCGCCGAGCTTTACTGGTTTGCCCGCTCCCTGCCATGGGGCATGGCGGCCTGGGGAAGCGGCATTGCGATGGCTGTCGGCGGTGGGGTGATTATGGCGCTCTCCGCGGCCGTACGGCGTCGCGGGTGGCCTTTCCGGGTATGGCCTGCGCTCTACGCCTGCCTTGCCGCGATCCCTGTGGTTGTGGCGCTGGTGGTATTGCTGGTCGTGACCAATTTCCAGGACGGTGTGGTCTATCGAAAGACCTGGCTGCCGCTGGTGAACCCGCTTGAGGAAGGGGCGGCGTTCGCGCTGCTGGGGCTGGTAGTATTTTATCGGGCAGTGGATCGCTACTATCCGGCATCGCTTGCGCAGTCCCGACCTTGGCCCGCCGTTGTGCTGATGGCGCTTGGCTTCTGGTGGCTCAACGGCGCGTTGCTGCGTGCGCTGGCGTGGTACGGCGAGGTGGCCTGGAACATGGAATCGCTGTGGCATTCGCGGCTTATTCAGACCACCTTTGCCCTGTTCTGGATGTTCTGCGCGCTGGTGGTGATGATCCGCGCCACCCGTCAGGCCTCCCGTCAGCAGTGGCTTGGCGGTGCGGCGCTGCTGGGGGTGGTGATGCTCAAACTGATGCTGGTGGACAGCGCGGGCGGTGGCGGCCTGGCGCGCGCCGTCGCGTTTATTGGCGTGGCGATCCTGGTCCTGATTGTGGGCTATTTCTCGCCGCTACCGCCTAAAGCAGGAGAAGAAAAATGAAATGGATGAATGCGGTTGTTTGTGCAGCACTGCTGGCCATGGCCGGTCCGGCATTCAGCGAGGGCGCGCCAGCGGAATCCCCGCGGGATTATGCCTACGGCCTGTCCCTTGATACCTCTGCATCTTCGCCGTGGTATCGGGTCATGCTGCCGCTGGCGATTTATCAGCAGAGCACATCGCCCGATCTGCGCGACGTGCGCGTGTTTAATCAGTCGGGCGAGCCTGTACCGTTCAGCCTGGTTACTACGACGCGTCCGCAGCCGGCACCGACCACCACGGCGCTGCGCCTTTTTGCGCTTAACGCCTCGCCGGGCGGGGAAGAGGACAGCGGCGATAAAATTATGCTACGGGCCAGAAACGGTGTGGAAATTGTGCTGGAAGGGCAACACGCTGCGGCTGCCGGACAGCACTATCTGCTGACCCTGCCGGAAAACGCGACGGAGGTTCCGCTCTCTCAGCTCCAGCTTTTCTGGGACACGCCGCAGGGCTCGTGGCAGGGGACGGCATCGGTCTATTACAGCGAGGATCTGAAAAACTGGTATACCTTGCGCGAAGAGATGCCCCTGCTGGACGTGATGAGCGGACGGGAGCGCCTGAAGCTCGACCGCATCGATACCGATCTGGTGTTATCACCTGAGGCGAATCGCTATCTGCTGCTGGTGCTGAACACGGGACGTTCTGCCCTGACGTTAACCGGCGTCAACGCGATTAACGCGCCTGCGCAGCCGGAATCAGAGCACATTAGCCTGGCGGGAGAGGGGGAGCGGTTATCCGAAAGTGAAGCCGTGTGGCGCTGGAAACATCCGCAGCCTCTGAGTGCGATCGCCTTCATGCTGAATGACGACGGCGTTCTCCCGGCAGAAATAGCCTGGCGGGGGGCGGACAAGGATCGATGGCATACGCTGAAAAAAGAGGTGATCTACCAGCTCGGCGGCAAAACGGCTGAACCTGTTCCGCTCCCTGGCGGGCTGGTCGAGGCGGTAAAAATCAAGACCCTCAATGCGCGTTTGCCTGAGAACCTGCCGGGCGTGATAGGGCAGCGCGTGCGCTACGATCTGGTGTTTAACGCGCAGGGGAAGGGGCCGTACCTGCTCGCGTGGGGGAACGGGGCTGCGAAACCGGCGAGCGTGGAGACGGATATGCTGATCCCGACCGAACTGCGTAAAACCTACGATCTGGCAGCCTTGCCGATGGCGGATACGCTGGAACCTGTCCCGCTGGGGGGCGAGGCGCGTTTAACCGCGACGTCTGCGGCTGAGCAGGAAAGCAGAATGAAAACGCTGATGGTCTGGGGCGTACTGATTGCGGGGGTGATGGTGCTTGCGGGTATGGCATGGCGCATCTGGCGCGAGGTAAAAAAAGACGGCGCAGCATAAGCCATAAAAAAACCCGCGTATTCGCGGGTTTTTTCGTAAACCGTGCCGATTACAGGCTGGATACGTTCTCAGACAGGTATTTAGCTACGCCGTCTGGGGAAGCCGCCATACCTTCTTTACCTTTTTCCCACTGAGCCGGGCACACTTCACCGTGCTCTTCGTGGAACTGGAGCGCGTCAACCATGCGCAGCATTTCGTCGATGTTACGACCCAGCGGCAGATCGTTCACAACCTGGTGACGAACGATGCCGTTTGCATCGATCAGGAAAGAACCACGCAGTGCAACGCCAGCGTCCGGATGTTCGATACCGTAAGCCTGCTGGATTTCGCGTTTGATGTCCGCAACCATCGCGTATTTCACCGCACCGATGCCGCCGTTTTCGACAGGGGTGTTACGCCATGCGTTGTGTACAAATTCAGAGTCGAAGGAGACGCCAACCACTTCCACGCCACGCTTCTGGAATTCTTCGTAACGTTTGTCGAACGCGATCAGCTCAGACGGGCAAACGAAAGTGAAGTCCATTGGCCAGAAGAACAGAACGGTCGCTTTACCGTTGGTATGCTGTTTGAAGTTGAAGTTTTCAACGATTTCACCATTGCCCAGAACGGCGGCAGCTGTAAAATCCGGAGCCGGACGAGTTACCAGAACCATATGATTCTCCTGTAGATACTAAGGTTATTTGGAACGCAACGCGGGCCAGTATAGAGGCAGTACGGGAATAAGACAAAGAGGTGGTAACAATCGTTCCACCAGCTTTTACCTATCAATCATACCGGCATCACAGTTCTTTATTTTTCGCCTGCGTCATCATACGCGGGTAGAACTGCCAGAAGCGGGTTTCCAGCGCATCGTAATGTTCATCCAGGTCATGCCATGAGTCGCGCAGCGCGTCCAGACGCGGTCGACGGCTCGCCATGCCGTTCAGGACGTTCTGAATGAAATCCATCTCGCGGTATCGCTCCAGCCAGCGTTCAGACCAGAGATAGTTATTCAGATTCACAAAGCGCGGCGGGGAGTCCGGCAAAATGATCGACACCTGCGCGTGGGCGTAGCGCACAAACTCAGGCAGCGACATATCAGGCGACAGCTGCGGCCAGTGGCGCGACAGGAAATGATCCCACATGACGTCGAGCGTGATCGGCGCCACCCGTCGCGTTTCGGGGCGGAACCAGGTTTTGGCTTCCGTCACTTCCGGCAGGTTATCGGTCAGCACGTCGATGCGGCGGTGCATAAAAATTCCGTCGACAACCTCAGGGGAATACGCTTCCGCCGGGTTGCCGCGTACAAAATCGGCCAGCAAATTGCCGGAGAGGGAGCTGTCCGCGAGGTGAGCGAGATGCAGGTGAGCGAGAAAATTCATGCGTTTTCGTTGTCCGGTGGCGGCTAGTTGTTGCAGCAAAAGGGTGTGAGCACTAGACTATGCCGCCTGTTTTTAAGTCACGAGTATACGTCATGCGCGTCGCCGATTTCTCCTTTGAACTACCTGAATCCCTGATTGCTCACTACCCCATGCCTGAGCGTAGCAGCTGTCGCTTGCTGTCACTGGACGGGCCAACGGGCGCGCTGACGCACGGTACTTTCACCGATCTGCTCGACAAGCTCAACCCTGGCGATCTGCTGGTCTTTAACAATACCCGCGTGATCCCGGCGCGTCTGTTTGGCCGTAAAGCCAGCGGCGGCAAGATTGAGGTGCTGGTCGAACGTATGCTCGATGATAAACGTATTCTGGCACATATTCGCGCCTCCAAAGCGCCGAAGCCGGGCGCGGAGCTGCTGCTGGGGGATGACGAGAGCATCAAAGCGACCATGACCGCGCGTCACGACGCGCTGTTCGAGGTGGAGTTCAACGACGAACGCACGGTGCTTGATATCCTCAACGCCATCGGCCACATGCCGCTGCCGCCGTACATTGAACGCCCGGACGAAGAGGCCGACCGCGAGCTGTATCAGACCGTCTACAGCCAGAAGCCGGGTGCGGTGGCGGCGCCAACGGCGGGCCTGCACTTTGATGAACCGCTGCTGGAAAAGCTGCGCGCCAAGGGCATTGAGATGGCCTTCGTGACGCTGCACGTCGGCGCGGGGACCTTCCAGCCGGTGCGCGTGGACAGCATCGAAGATCACATCATGCACTCTGAGTATGCCGAAGTGCCGCAGGAGGTTGTGGATGCGGTGCTGGCGGCGAAAGCGCGCGGTAGCCGCGTCGTGGCCGTCGGTACAACGTCGGTACGTTCCCTTGAGAGCGCTGCGCAGGCCGCGAAAAGCGAGCTGATTGAACCGTTCTTTGGCGATACGCAGATTTTTATCTACCCGGGCTATCAGTACAAAGTCATTGATGCGCTGGTGACCAACTTCCATCTGCCTGAATCGACGCTGATTATGCTGGTTTCCGCGTTTGCGGGGTATCAGCATACGATGAACGCCTACAAGTCTGCGGTAGAACAAAAATATCGCTTTTTTAGCTACGGTGACGCGATGTTTATCACGTACAATCCGCAGGCTTTGAATGAGCGTGTCGGGGAATAAGTCCGCGGCACTGTGTTACAACGTTGGACTGTTTTTCTGACGTCGGAGAAAAAATGAAATTTGAACTCGATACCACCGATGGTCGCGCGCGTCGCGGTCGTCTGGTGTTTGATCGCGGCGTGGTAGAAACCCCCGCGTTTATGCCTGTGGGCACGTACGGCACCGTAAAAGGAATGACGCCGGAAGAAGTTGAAGCCACTGGCGCACAGATTATCCTCGGCAACACCTTCCACCTGTGGCTGCGTCCAGGCCAGGAGATCATGAAGCTCCACGGCGATCTGCACGACTTCATGCAGTGGAAAGGCCCCATCCTCACCGACTCCGGCGGTTTCCAGGTCTTCAGCCTGGGCGATATCCGTAAGATCACTGAGCAGGGCGTACACTTCCGTAACCCGATCAACGGCGATCCAATCTTCCTCGATCCAGAAAAATCCATGGAGATTCAGTACGATCTCGGCTCCGATATCGTAATGATCTTCGACGAATGTACGCCATATCCAGCGGACTGGGACTACGCCAAGCGTTCTATGGAGATGTCCCTGCGTTGGGCGAAGCGTAGCCGCGACCGTTTTGACTCCCTGCAAAACAAAAATGCGCTGTTCGGCATTATCCAGGGCAGCGTTTACGAAGATTTACGCGATATCTCGGTTAAAGGTCTGGTAGAGATAGGCTTTGATGGCTACGCTGTCGGCGGTTTGGCTGTGGGTGAGCCGAAGGAAGATATGCACCGCATTCTGGAGCATGTCTGCCCGCAAATCCCGGCGGATAAACCACGATACCTGATGGGTGTGGGTAAACCAGAAGATCTGGTGGAAGGCGTACGTCGCGGCATTGATATGTTCGACTGCGTTATGCCAACCCGAAACGCGCGTAACGGTCATCTGTTCGTTACCGATGGCGTGGTGAAAATCCGTAACGCGAAGCATAAGAGTGACACCAGCCCGCTCGATTCCGAGTGCGATTGCTATACCTGTCGCAATTATTCTCGCGCGTACCTGCATCATCTCGATCGTTGCAACGAGATTTTGGGGGCGCGTCTCAATACCATTCATAATCTTCGTTATTATCAGCGCTTAATGGCTGGTTTACGTAAGGCTATCGAAGAGGGTAAATTAGAGAGCTTCGTGACCGATTTCTACCAACGTCAGGGGCGGGATGTTCCACCGTTGAACGTTGATTAATTTTAATAATGAGGGAATTTGAATGAGCTTTTTTATTTCTGATGCGGTAGCAGCAACGGGTGCACCAGCGCAGGGCAGCCCGATGTCTCTGATTCTGATGCTGGTTGTGTTCGGTCTGATCTTCTACTTCATGATCCTGCGTCCACAGCAGAAGCGTACTAAAGAGCACAAAAACCTGATGAACTCCATCGCGAAGGGCGATGAAGTCCTGACCAATGGTGGCCTGGTGGGTCGCGTAACCAAAGTAGCGGAAAACGGCTACATTGCTATCGCCCTCAACGACACCACTGAAGTGGTTATCAAACGTGACTTCGTAGCTGCCGTTCTGCCGAAAGGCACCATGAAGGCGCTGTAATCCCAACTTTTCCCAAAGGGAACTGCCGTGTTAAACCGTTATCCTTTGTGGAAGTACATCATGCTGGTCGTCGTGATTATCGTCGGCCTGCTGTACGCGCTTCCCAACCTGTATGGTGAGGATCCGGCCGTTCAAATCACTGGCGCGCGCGGTGTCGCCGCCAGTGAGCAAACGCTGATCCAGGTCCAGAAAACGTTACAAGAAGAAAAAATTACCGCTAAGTCTGTGGCACTGGAAGAGGGCGCAATTCTTGCTCGCTTCGACACCACCGACACGCAGCTCCGCGCACGTGAAGCGCTGATGGGCGTGCTGGGTGATAAATATGTCGTGGCGCTTAACCTTGCTCCTGCAACCCCACGCTGGCTGGCTGCGCTGAACGCAGAGCCAATGAAACTGGGTCTTGACCTGCGTGGCGGCGTTCACTTCCTGATGGAAGTGGATATGGATACCGCGCTCGGCAAGCTACAGGAACAGAATATCGACAGCCTGCGCAGCGATCTGCGCGATAAGGGCATTCCGTACACCACCGTACGTAAAGAAGATAACTACGGCATGAGCATCACGTTCCGCGACAGCGCGGCACGCGATCAGGCTGTGACCTATCTGTCTCAGCGTCACCGCGATCTGGTTATCACCTCTCAGGGCAGCAATCAGCTGCGTGCGGTAATGACCGACGCGCGTCTGAGTGAAGCACGTGAATACGCCGTTCAGCAGAACATTAACATTCTGCGTAACCGTGTAAACCAGCTGGGCGTGGCTGAGCCACTGGTACAGCGTCAGGGTGCAGACCGTATCGTGGTCGAACTGCCGGGTATCCAGGATACCGCCCGTGCGAAAGAGATTCTGGGCGCGACGGCGACCCTGGAGTTCCGTCTGGTTAACTCCAACGTTGACCAGGCTGCTGCGGCTTCAGGCCGTGTGCCGGGCGATTCCGAAGTGAAGCAGACCCGCGAAGGCCAGCCGGTTGTGCTGTACAAACGCGTGATCCTGACCGGTGACCATATCACCGACTCCACTTCAAGCCAGGATGAGTACAACCAGCCGCAGGTTAACATCTCGCTGGATAGCGCAGGTGGCAACATCATGTCTAACTTCACCAAGGACAACATCGGCAAGCCGATGGCGACCCTGTTCGTGGAGTACAAAGACAGCGGTAAGAAAGACGCCAATGGCCGTGCCGTGCTGGTGAAAGAGGAAGAGGTGATTAACATCGCCAACATCCAGTCTCGTCTGGGTAACAGCTTCCGTATTACCGGTATCAGCAACCCGAACGAAGCGCGTCAGCTCTCTCTGCTGCTGCGTGCCGGTGCGCTGATTGCGCCAATTCAGATTGTTGAAGAACGTACCATCGGTCCAACCCTGGGTATGCAGAACATCAAACAGGGTCTGGAAGCGTGTCTGGCCGGTCTGGCGGTGTCCATCATCTTCATGATCTTCTTCTATAAGAAGTTCGGCCTGATTGCGACCTCCGCGCTGATTGCCAACCTGGTGCTGATCATCGGTATCATGTCCCTGCTGCCAGGGGCGACGCTAACCATGCCAGGTATCGCGGGTATCGTTCTAACCCTTGCGGTGGCGGTCGACGCCAACGTACTGATAAACGAACGTATCAAAGAAGAGCTGAGCAACGGTCGTTCTGTACAGCAGGCGATTGAAGAAGGCTACAAAGGGGCGTTCAGCTCCATCTTCGATGCGAACGTAACAACACTGATTAAGGTTCTTATCCTGTATGCAGTGGGTACTGGCGCGATCAAAGGCTTTGCGATTACTACCGGTATCGGTGTCGCAACGTCGATGTTTACCGCTATTGTCGGCACCCGTGCCATCGTGAACCTGCTGTACGGCGGCAAGCGCGTCAAAAAGCTGTCTATCTGAGGAGTGCGTTGTGGCACAGGAATATACTGTTGAACAATTGAACCACGGCCGTAAAGTCTGGGACTTTATGCGCTGGGACTACTGGGCCTTCGGCATTTCAGGTTTTCTGCTGATCTTGTCCATCGTCATTATGGGCGTGAAAGGCTTTAACTGGGGCCTGGATTTCACCGGTGGTACGGTGATCGAAATTACCCTGGAAAAACCGGTCGATATGGACCAGATGCGTGAGTCTCTGCAAAAAGCGGGCTTTGAAGAGCCGCTGCTACAGAACTTCGGCAGCAGCCGCGACATCATGGTGCGTATGCCGCCGGTACACGATGCCAACGGCAGCCAGGAGTTGGGCAGCAAGGTCGTTCAGGTTATTAACGAAACGACCAGCCAGGACGCAACGGTTAAGCGTATTGAGTTTGTCGGCCCGAGCGTTGGTGCTGACCTGGCGCAGACCGGTGCGATGGCGCTGCTTGTGGCGCTGATCTCGATCCTGATTTACGTCGGTTTCCGCTTTGAGTGGCGACTGGCGGCAGGCGTGGTTATCGCCCTGGCGCACGACGTGGTGATCACCATGGGCATACTGTCCCTCTTCCACATTGAGATTGACCTGACGATTGTGGCATCCCTGATGTCCGTTATCGGTTACTCACTGAACGACAGTATCGTGGTATCTGACCGTATTCGTGAAAACTTCCGTAAGATCCGTCGCGGCACGCCGTACGAAATCTTTAACGTGTCGTTGACCCAGACGCTGCACCGTACGTTGATCACCTCCGGCACCACCCTGATGGTGATCCTGATGCTGTTCCTGTTCGGTGGCCCGGTGCTGGAAGGCTTCTCGCTGACCATGCTGATCGGTGTGTCTATCGGTACGGCCTCGTCTATCTACGTCGCGTCCGCGCTGGCGCTGAAGCTGGGCATGAAGCGCGAGCATCTGATCCAGCAGAAAGTCGAGAAAGAAGGGGCGGATCAGCCGTCCATTCTGCCGTAAGCGTCTTATGTAGTATCGAAATCCCGGCCTGCTGGCCGGGATTTTTTTTGTCTGCATCTCACAAACACTCCTGACAGTATGCTGTCAGGAGCCCTGTCGTAGACTCCTTCTGAACTCTAACAACAGGCAGGAGGACGTATGAAAAGTGTCATTAACTGGTTTGAAATTCCGGTCGCCGATATGGATCGCGCCACCAAATTTTATGAGTCGGTGATGCAGGTCGCGCTGCGGCGCGAGAAGATGGACGTGGCTGAGCTGGCGGTTTTCCCGCACGAGGATCCGGCCACCGGCGGCGCGCTGGCGAAATTTGACAGTGTTACACCCTCTTCGCAGGGCGCTATTATTTACCTGCATACTGACAATCTGGCGGCCACGCTCGATCGCATTGCTTCTGCGGGCGGTGAGTGCGTGTTTGGCCCGCTGGAACTGCCGCAAGGCATTGGCACTATAGCCCTGTTTACCGACAGCGAAGGTAATCGCGTCGGCCTCCATCAACCGGTATGAGAGTAAACCGATGACCCGACGCGCTGACCGTTTGTTCCAGATTGTGCAGATCCTGCGGGGCAGGCGTCTGACAACGGCAGCGCATCTGGCGGAAAGGCTTGGCGTGTCCGAGCGCACGGTGTACCGCGATATCCGCGACCTGTCGCTTTCCGGCGTGCCGGTGGAAGGCGAGGCGGGAAGCGGATATCGGCTAATGTCGGGTTTTGATTTACCCCCGTTGATGCTGACCAACAAGGAGTCCGAGGCGCTGATGGTGGCGATCCGTCTGCTCAAAACCTGGGGCGGGGAATCGCTGTCGCGCGAGCTGGAATCGGCCCAGGAAAAAGTGCTGGCGATCCTGCCAGAAGAGAGCCGCCGCAAAGCTGAACAGACGCGAATTTACGCGCCGGATATTGCCCTTCAGCCACACTCCCGTAGTGGTTTCGACGTGATCCACCAGGCAATTTCTGCCCTGCGTGTGCTGGCGCTGCACTATCGCGATGAAGCCGGGCAGTTAACCTGGCGTGAGGTTCAGCCGCTGGGGCTGTTCTTCTGGGGTGAGCACTGGCTGCTGGCCGCGTGGTGTGAACGGCGCGATGACTATCGCTGCTTCCGTCTCGACCGGTGTTTGCATATTACGCTGACGGAAAGACGCTTTAGCGAAAGCGCGGACAGGTCGCTGGCGGATTTTTTGCGCAAGGTGAAGCAGTAAAAAGCCGGGTGGCGAGGTAAAAGCAAAACGGCAACGATGTTGCCGTTTTTTGTGTTTGCGCCCTCTCCCGTGGGAGAGGGTAGGGGTGAGGGCACCAGCCCGCACAATCCCGCACTGATTAGAAGTTGTAACCCACGACCAGGTAACCGCCCCAACCGGTAGAACGAACGCTGAAGTCGCCGTTGCCGAAGTTCAGGCTGGCGTCGTCGTTCCACTGACCACCGTTGTGCCAGTAACGCGCAACAACAGAGTAGTGCCAGTGATCGTAGTTCAGCGCCAGGATGTGGCTGGATGCGATGGAGTCGTTAGTGCGCGCTTTTCTGCCGTTCAGGTCGCGGAAATCGTTATCGCCCAGGTCTGAACCCCAGTCAAAGTTGGTGAAGCCGATATAGCTCAGGTTGCCGCCCCACAGTTGGGTAATTGGCACAAAGTATTTCACTTTGAAACGGTAGCCATCCCACTCGTTCTCGTTCGCAGCGCCGTAGTTCTGCCACTGGTATTTTGCGTAGACGTTCATGGACAGGCTCATCGGCAGGCCAGTCTCAATGTCTGTACCCAGACCCATATACCAGGTGCTCTGGCGACCGGACTTGTTGCGGCCCATGTCGTAGATGTAGTTGTTTGCGAAATACCACTCTTTGAACGGACCAAACGCCAGACTGGTACCAGTCAGTTTATCAATGGAGAAGCGTGGTTCGATCTCCATGAACAGTGGGGAACCGTGGTTCCAGATACCTTTCGCGTCGGTGTTACCGCCGAAGAATACCGGTGCGTCCATGTAGCCATAGAAATCAAACCAGTCTTTTTTTGCGAATGCTTCGTACTCGAGGTAAGTATCGTTACGGATCTGCGGTCCGAAACGGGTATGGTAGCTGCCTACCACGTTAACGCTCTGGTGCCACCAGTCGGAGAGGTATTGTGGTTTGTCGTTTTCCGCTGCGTTAACAGTGAAAGAGGAGGACAGTGCCAGAACTGCACCGGCTGCGAGTAATGTTTTTTTCATAATCATGCCACTGATTGAAATTCCCTTCCGGGAGTGAAAAATGCGCGAATTGCGTTTCTAAATATTTCGTGTTTCTGCGGAGCCTATTATAGGAATCCTTGCTCACAAAAATATGTGTTGTTTCACATATCTCTCACATACGTAATCGATTGCGTTCACGTTTGCGTACTTTAGACGGGCGCGATTGTAGCGGCAATCATTTATGTTGCCAATCCATACGAAATGTAAATGTTAGCGGAGTGACATTTCACTCCGCTAAAAGGGCGGGTTATTGCGCGGCGGGTTGAATGTCGTGAATACGGATAAAGCCCAGCTGTTCTGGCGTCAGTCCGCTCAGCTGGAGCGGGATGTCAACATCGCTCGGCGCCAGCGTGCGGGCGGGGGCGGTGAAGAGCTGATTCTTCACGTTCACTTCCTGATAGCTCTCCGTGGTGCCCTGAATCTGGCCCCACTCTACGGTGCCGCTGAACGCGGGCAGCGGATCGTTGGACTCACCCTGAATGCGTAATGTTGCGCGAGTACCATCGGCATTCGCTGCAACATTCACCAGAGACATCTTTAGCGTGCCAATCTGGCTGTTCAGACGCGCGGGCGTGTTTGCACCTGGCAATAAATAAACGCCATTGCTGGATTTGGCATTCAGCGCGTTCTGCTGGGTGATCTTCACGGTTTCTTTATTAAGTTTGTCCATCGCCACGTTAAGCGTATTCACGCTTTGTTTCATCTCGCGGACTTCGCTTTGCTGTGCGCAGGCGCTAAGCGTGAACAGGCTCCCCACCAGCACTATTTTCAGGTAACGTCTTGTCATTGCGTTTAATTCCTTGAAATCACAGATTGCTGCAATGGTAGACAGGATAGTGCCGTCAGGCATAGATCCTTTGTCTCAAAAAGCTCTTCCTTTGTTGTCGGGCCAGTTCAGGGTAAAATAGAAATCAGATAACCAGATAACAGGGACATCGTATGCATTGCCCATTTTGCTCCGCTGTGGATACCAAAGTCATCGACTCACGTCTTGTAGGCGAAGGGTCTTCCGTGCGTCGTCGTCGGCAGTGTCTGGTGTGCAACGAGCGTTTTACCACCTTCGAGGTGGCAGAGCTGGTAATGCCGCGCGTGGTAAAAAGTAACGATGTGCGCGAACCGTTCAATGAAGAAAAACTGCGTAGCGGGATGCTCAAGGCGCTGGAAAAACGGCCCGTCAGCTCCGATGACGTCGAAATGGCGTTAAACCACATTAAATCTTATCTGCGGGGGTTAGGTGAGCGCGAAGTGCCGAGCAAAATGATCGGCAATCTGGTGATGGAACAGCTGAAAAAGCTCGATAAAGTCGCCTATATCCGCTTTGCCTCCGTTTACCGCAGCTTCGAAGACATCAAAGAGTTTGGCGAAGAGATCGCCCGCTTACAGGATTAAGACCATGCACGACGAGATGTACATGGCGCGAGCCATGAAGCTGGCGCAGCGCGGTCGGTTTACCACTCACCCTAACCCTAATGTCGGGTGCGTCATTGTTAAAGATGGTGAGATCGTGGGGGAAGGTTTTCACTATCGCGCAGGCGAGCCGCATGCTGAAGTGCATGCCTTGCGCATGGCGGGGGAGAAAGCGCGTGGCGCGACGGCCTATGTGACGCTGGAGCCATGCAGCCACCATGGGCGTACGCCGCCGTGCTGTGAAGCGCTGATTGCGGCGGGCGTCTCGCGCGTTGTCGCCGCCATGCAGGATCCTAACCCGCAGGTAGCGGGCCGCGGACTGTATCGTCTGCAACAGGAAGGCATCGACGTCAGCCACGGCCTGATGATGCAGGATGCGGAAGCCCTGAATAAAGGCTTCCTGAAGCGTATGCGCACCGGCTTCCCGTTTATCCAGCTTAAGCTTGGCGCGTCACTGGATGGCCGCACGGCGATGGCGAACGGCGAGAGCCAGTGGATCACCTCGCCACAGGCAAGGCGCGATGTGCAACGTCTGCGCGCGCAAAGCCATGCTATTCTCACCAGCAGTGAAACGGTACTGGCTGACGATCCGGCCATGACCGTACGCTGGGAAGAGCTGAATGCAGATACGCAGGCGCTCTATCCGCAGGAGAACCTGCGTCAGCCGCTGCGCATTATTATTGATAGCCAGAACCGCGTGACGCCGGAGCACCGCATCGTGCAGCAGCCGGGGGAAACCTGGATTGCACGCACCAAAGAAGATACGCGCGAATGGCCGCAAGGCGTGCGCAGCATTACGGTGCCGGAACATAACGGGCATCTGGATCTCGTGGTGCTGATGATGTTGCTCGGCAAACAGCAGGTCAACAGCATCTGGGTTGAAGCCGGTCCGACGCTCGCCGGCGCACTGCTTCAGGCGGGGCTGGTGGATGAGCTTCTCGTCTACGTTGCGCCTAAACTGTTAGGTAACGACGCGCGCGGCCTGTTTGTGCTGCCCGGCCTTGAAAAACTGGCCGATGCGCCGCAACTCTCATTCAGTGAGATTCGTCCGGTAGGCCCGGATGTCTGCCTCCATTTAACGACAGCGTAATTGCTCCTGAAATAGGGAAGCAGTACGCAAAGTATTATGATAAAATCCGCCCCCCTGCGGGGCCAAATGAACCCGTAAAGGAAGAGTATGAACATTATTGAAGCTGCTGTAGCTACCCCGGACGCTCGCGTCGCCATCACCATTGCGCGTTTCAACAACTTCATCAATGATAGCCTGCTGGAAGGTGCGGTTGACGCCCTGAAACGTATCGGCCAGGTTAAAGATGACAACATTACCGTCGTTTGGGTACCAGGTGCTTACGAACTGCCACTGGCAGCGGGCGCGCTGGCGAAAACCGGTAAATACGACGCGGTGATTGCGCTGGGTACTGTTATTCGTGGCGGCACTGCGCACTTCGAATACGTTGCGGGCGGTGCAAGCAATGGTCTGGCGCACGTTGCGCAGGATGCTGAAATTCCTGTCGCGTTCGGCGTGCTGACCACCGAAAGTATTGAACAAGCCATCGAACGTGCTGGCACCAAAGCCGGTAACAAAGGTGCAGAAGCTGCACTGACCGCGCTTGAAATGATCAATGTATTGAAAGCCATCAAGGCCTGATTTTTTTGTAAGGGGAATTCCGTGAAACCTGCTGCTCGTCGCCGCGCCCGTGAATGTGCCGTCCAGGCACTTTACTCCTGGCAGTTGTCCCAGAACGACATCGCTGATGTTGAATACCAGTTCCTGTCAGAACAGGACGTGAAAGACGTTGACGTTCTGTACTTCCGTGAACTGCTGTCGGGAGTGGCGACTAATAGCGCGTATCTCGATGGTCTGATGAAGCCATACCTGTCCCGTCTGCTCGAAGAGCTGGGCCAGGTCGAAAAAGCAGTGTTGCGTATCGCGCTGTTTGAGCTGTCTAAACGTGATGATGTGCCGTACAAAGTGGCCATCAACGAAGCGATCGAACTGGCGAAAACCTTCGGCGCTGAAGACAGCCACAAGTTTGTTAACGGCGTGCTGGATAAAGCCGCACCTGCGATCCGTCCCCACAAAAAGTGATCCGCAAACCGGAGTTCTGCATTGCCTGACGGGCAGTGCGGCTCCGGTTTTTTCTTTTATTTGCTGAGGCATAACGTATGGCATGCGGCGAATTCTCCCTGATTGCCCGTTATTTCGACCGTGTCAGAACCTCTCGTCTTGATGTTGAAACCGGCATTGGCGATGACTGCGCACTTCTCAATATTCCCGAAAAACAGACGCTGGCAATCAGCACCGACACCTTAGTGTGTGGGCGACATTTCCTGCCCGACATCGATCCTGCCGATCTGGCGTATAAAGCGCTGGCGGTGAACGTCAGCGATCTGGCGGCAATGGGCGCCGACCCGGCCTGGCTGACGCTGGCTCTGACCTTGCCAGAGGTGGATGAAGCCTGGCTTGAAGCCTTCAGCGATTCCCTGTTTGAGCAGCTGAATTATTACGATATGCAGCTGATTGGCGGTGATACCACTGCCGGTCCGCTGTCGATGACCCTGGCAATCCACGGCTATGTGCCTGCCGGGCGTGCGCTGAAACGTTCGGGCGCAAAACCGGGCGACTGGATCTACGTGACCGGTACGCCGGGGGATAGCGCGGCAGGGCTGGCAATCCTTCAGAACCGTTTAACGGTTGAAGATGCTGACGATGCGGCGTACCTGGTGAAGCGCCATCTGCGGCCAACGCCGCGTATTTTGCACGGCCAGGCGCTGCGCGAGCGGGCCAGTTCGGCTATCGATTTGTCTGACGGGCTGATCTCCGATCTCGGCCATATCCTGAAAGCCAGCGGCGTGGGCGCGCGGATCGATCTGGATCTGTTCCCTCTGTCAGAGCCGTTGCGTCGCCATGCCGAGCCTGAGCAGGCGCTGCGCTGGGCGTTATCCGGTGGAGAAGATTATGAGCTGTGCTTCACAGTGCCTGAGCTCAATCGCGGAACACTGGATGTGGCGTTAGCGCATCTGGGGGCGAAATTTACCTGCATCGGGCAGGTGATGCCGGAAAGTGAAGGGCTGCTGTTTGTCCGCGACGGCGCCCCGGTTACGCTTGACTGGAAAGGGTACGATCACTTCGCGTAATTTTGTGCGCTCTGTATTGCCGGGTGGCGCTGCGCTTACCCGGCCTACGGATTTTGTTCCCTGAATTGTTTATTTAAACCCTACCACCGGATGTTGCTGATACGGCGTCTCCAGCTCGGCAATCTGCTCCGGCGTCAACGATAAGTCCACCGCACTCAACAACTCATCCAGCTGTTCTTCCCGCGATGTGCCCACAATCGGCGCGGCGACACCGCGCTTGCTCAGCAGCCACGCCAGTGCCACCTGCGCGCGCGTTGCACCGATATCGTCGGCGATCCCGGCTAAGCGTTCGGCAATTAACGCATCGCTGGCTTCTGTATCGTCATACAGGTTTTTACCCACTTCGTCTGATACCAGCCGGGCGGTGGTTTCGCCCCACGGACGGGTTAACCTTCCGCGCGCCAGCGGGCTCCACGGGATCACCGCCACGCCTTCCTGGTAGCAGAGCGGCAGCATCTCGCGCTCTTCTTCCCGGTAAATCAGGTTGTAGTGATCCTGCATGGTGACAAAGCGCGCCCAGCCGTGCTGTGCCTGGAGATCGAGCGCCTGGGCAAACTGTGAGGCATGCATGGACGATGCGCCGATGTAGCGCGCTTTACCGGCTTTCACGACGTCGTTCAACGCTTCAAGCGTCTCTTCGATCGGGGTGTTGTAATCCCAGCGGTGGATTTGCAGCAGGTCGACGTAATCCATGTTCAGGCGTCTGAGGCTGTCATCAATAGAACGCAGGATCTGCGCGCGAGAAAGGCCTTCCGCCAGGTCGCCTGACGGGTAGTACACCTTAGTGGCAACCACAACGTCATCACGACGGGCAAAATCTCGCAGGGCGCGGCCAACAATCTCTTCGCTGCTGCCGTCGGAGTAGCTGTTGGCGGTATCGAAGAAGTTGATGCCGCCGTCAATGGCGCGCTTGATGATGGGGCGGCTGCTCTCTTCCGGCAGCGTCCAGGCATGATTTCCCCGGTCAGGCTCGCCAAACGTCATGCATCCCAGGCAAAGCCGGGACACCTTAAGGTCCGTTTTTCCTAATGTCGTGTATTGCATGGTTCCGCTCCTGCTGTTTAAACAATACGTTTAAGCATAGCAGGAGCAGAAAAGGGGAGGGATCAGGCCAGCCAGGTGCGGATTTTGGCTTCGATACCGGCGGCGTCCAGACCAATGTCGGCGCGCGCCTCATCCTGGGTGCCTTGCGGGATGAAGTGGTCCGGCAGGCCGAGATTAAGCACCGGAACGGCTTTACGGTTCGCCATCAGCACTTCGTTCACGCCGCTACCCGCGCCACCCATGATGGCGTTCTCTTCCAGCGTGACCAGCACGTCATGGCTTTCCGCCATGCTCAGAATCAGAGATTCATCGAGCGGCTTCACGAAGCGCATATCGACCAGCGTCGCATTCAGGTTTTCAGCGACTTTTGCCGCTTCCGGCATCAGCGTACCAAAGTTCAGGATCGCCACTTTTTCACCGCGACGTTTCACCAGACCTTTACCGATGTCCAGTTTTTCCAGCGGCTGTAATTCAACGCCAAGGGCATTACCGCGTGGATAGCGTACCGCGCAGGGACCGTCCTGATAGTGGTAACCGGTATACAGCATCTGACGACACTCATTTTCGTCGCTTGGCGTCATGATCACCATGTCCGGGATGCAGCGCAGGAAGGAGAGATCAAACGCGCCCTGGTGCGTCTGGCCGTCAGCCCCCACAATGCCCGCGCGATCGATAGCAAACAGCACCGGCAGCTTCTGAATGGCAACGTCATGGATAACCTGATCGTAGGCGCGTTGCAGGAAGGTAGAGTAGATCGCTACCACCGGCTTGTAGCCGCCAATCGCCAGGCCCGCAGCAAAGGTTACCGCGTGTTGCTCGGCAATGGCGACGTCGAAATACTGGTCCGGGTATTTTTTGGAAAATTCCACCATGCCGGAGCCTTCACGCATGGCAGGCGTCACCGCCATCAGCATGTTGTCTTTTGCCGCCGTTTCGCACAGCCAGTCGCCGAAGATTTTTGAGTAGCTCGGCATCCCGCCGCTGCTTTTCGGCAGGCAGCCGCTGGTATGGTCGAACTTAGGCACCGCGTGGAAGGTGATCGGATCTTTCTCCGCCGGTTCGTAACCACGCCCTTTTTTGGTCATGATATGCAGGAACTGAGGGCCTTTCAGGTCGCGCATGTTTTTAAGCGTCGTCACCAGACCCAGCACATCGTGGCCGTCCACCGGGCCGATATAGTTAAAGCCCAGCTCTTCGAACAGCGTACCCGGTACGACCATGCCTTTGATGTGTTCTTCGGTACGCTTAAGCAGCTCTTTGATCGGCGGTACGCCGGAGAAGACTTTTTTACCGCCTTCACGCAGTGAGGAGTAAAGCTTGCCGGACAGCAGCTGCGCCAGATGGTTATTCAGCGCGCCGACGTTCTCGGAGATCGACATTTCGTTATCGTTGAGGATCACCAGCATGTCCGGTTTGATATCGCCCGCGTGGTTCATGGCCTCAAAGGCCATCCCGGCGGTGATCGCCCCGTCGCCAATCACGCAGACAGTGCGACGTTGTTTATTCTCTTTTTCGGCGGCAACGGCAATACCAATGCCCGCAGAAATGGAGGTGGAAGAGTGGCCGACGCTTAACACGTCATATTCACTCTCGCCGCGCCACGGGAACGGGTGCAGGCCCCCTTTCTGGCGAATGGTGCCAATTTTATCGCGACGTCCGGTCAGAATTTTGTGCGGATAGGCCTGGTGGCCGACATCCCAGATCAGCTGATCGAACGGCGTGTTATAGACGTAATGCAACGCCACGGTCAGCTCAACCGTGCCAAGTCCGGAGGCGAAGTGGCCGCTGGAGCGGCTAACGCTGTCGAGCAGGTAGCGACGCAGCTCGTCACACAGCTTCGGCAGACTCTCTTTCGGCAACAGACGTAACTCCTGAGTGGAGTCAACTAACGCCAGTGTCGGGTATTTGGCAATATCAAAACTCATCAAAGGCTCATCGAGATTTATAGTTTATTTATCACGCTGGATTATGTAGTCCGCTAGCGCTTCCAGTGCCGAGGTATCCAGCGATTGCGCGGCCAGCTCATTCAGCGACTGGCGGGCATCGTCTATTAGATCCCGGGCTTTACGTTGGGCATGCTCAAGGCCCAACAGGGCGGGATAGGTACTTTTGCCAAGCTGCTGATCCGCACCCTGACGTTTTCCCAATGTTGCAGTATCGCCCACCACATCCAGAATGTCATCCTGAACCTGGAATGCCAGACCGATACTTTCTGCGTATCTGTCCAGAATCGGCAGGGCTTTACGCCCGCGTTCACCCGCGCTCAGCGCGCCCAGGCGAACGGCTGCACGAATCAGTGCGCCCGTTTTGTGACGGTGGATGCGCTCCAGCTGTTCCAGAGTAACCTGACGACCTTCAGCCTCTAAATCCAGCGCCTGGCCGCCGCACATCCCGGCGACGCCGCTGGCCATTGCCAGTTCGGACACCATTGCCAGACGATCGCGATCGCTCACTTCAACCATCGGCGCATCGCTCAAAATGGAGAAGGCCAGAGTTTGCAGCGCATCACCCGCCAGAATGGCATTCGCTTCGCCAAATTTGATATGGCAGGTTGGCTGACCGCGACGCAGATCGTCATCGTCCATGGCTGGCAAATCATCGTGGATCAGCGAATAGGCGTGGATACACTCCACGGCGGCTGCCGGGGCGTCCAGCGTGTTATCGCTGATACCGAACATGTTGCCCGTGGCATATACCAGGAACGGACGCAGGCGTTTACCCCCCAAGAGTGCGCCATAGTGCATGGCTTCAACCAGTGGAGTGTTCTGAAAAGGCTGCGGCTCAATGAATCGGCGCAGCGCATCGTTGGCGCGGATGACGCGCGCCTGAAGCGCGTTGGAGAAATCCATTTACTCGGCGTCCGGTGTGAATGGCGTGGTTTTAGCGTCTTCGCTGTCGGAAAGCAGGATCTGCACACGCTGCTCGGCCTGCTGAAGCTTTACCTGCCCCTGGCGCGCAAGCTGCACACCGCGTTCAAATTCGTTGAGGGCATCTTCCAGCGGTAAATCGCCGCTCTCGAGGCGGGTAACAATCTGCTCAAGCTCACTCAGCGCAGTTTCAAAACTGGCCGGTGCGTCGTTCTTCTTCGGCATAGTGAATTAACTCTTATATTCTTCGCCCCAACATGGTAACGGACTCGGGGCAATTATCAAATAACGCGAGTGGCGCGATGGTGGTATACTTGCGCACCTGGATGCAGCCACGGGTGTGGGCTGCTGTATCATTTTCCACTACAAGCCTTTATAAGCTTGCCTAAGAAACATTGCCGCCATGAAGTTTATCATTAAATTGTTCCCCGAAATCACCATCAAAAGCCAATCTGTGCGTTTGCGCTTTATTAAAATTCTCACCGGGAACATTCGTAACGTATTAAAACACTACGACGAAACGCTCGCTGTGGTGCGTCACTGGGACCACGTTGAAGTCCGCGCGAAAGACGAAAGCAAACGTCTTGATATTCGCGACGCGCTGACCCGTATTCCTGGTATTCATCATATTCTGGAAGTGGAAGACGTTCCGTTCAGCGATATGCACGATATCTTCGAAAAGGCGCTGGTACAGTACCGCGACCAGATCGAAGGCAAAACCTTCTGCGTGCGCGTGAAGCGTCGTGGTAAACACGAGTTCAGCTCGATTGAAGTCGAGCGCTACGTTGGCGGCGGTCTGAACCAGCACGTTGAGACGGCGCGCGTGCGCCTGACTAACCCGGACGTTACCGTTAATCTTGAGATCGAGAACGATCGTCTGCTGCTGGTTAAGGGTCGTTATGAAGGTATTGGTGGTTTCCCGATCGGCACGCAAGAAGATGTGCTGTCGCTGATCTCGGGCGGCTTCGACTCCGGCGTCTCCAGCTACATGCTGATGCGTCGCGGCTGCCGCGTGCACTACTGCTTCTTCAACCTGGGCGGGGCGGCGCATGAAATCGGCGTACGTCAGGTGGCGCATTACCTGTGGAACCGCTTCGGCAGCTCTCACCGCGTGCGTTTTGTGGCGATCAACTTTGAGCCGGTGGTCGGCGAAATCCTCGAAAAAGTGGACGACGGCCAGATGGGCGTGGTCCTGAAACGTATGATGGTGCGCGCGGCGTCCAAAGTGGCTGAGCGCTACGGCGTGCAGGCGCTGGTCACCGGTGAAGCGCTGGGGCAGGTCTCCAGCCAGACGCTGACCAACCTGCGTCTTATCGACAACGTGTCTGATACGCTGATCCTGCGCCCGCTGATCTCTCACGATAAAGAGCACATCATCGATCTGGCGCGTAAAATCGGTACTGAAGATTTTGCCCGTACCATGCCGGAATATTGCGGTGTGATCTCAAAAAGTCCAACCATTAAAGCGGTGAAGGCGAAGATCGAAGCGGAAGAAGAGAACTTCGATTTCAGCATCCTGGAAAAAGTGGTGGCGGAAGCGTCCAACATCGATATCCGTGAGATCGCCCAGCAGACCGAGCAGGAAGTGGTTGAGGTGGAGACGGTCAGCGGCTTTGGTGCTAACGATACGATTCTGGATATCCGTTCTGTTGATGAGCAGGATGACAAGCCGTTGCAGGTGGAAGGCGTGGAGGTGGTTTCGCTGCCGTTCTACAAGCTGAGCACCCAGTTTGGCGATCTCGACCAGAGCAAAACGTATCTGCTGTGGTGTGAGCGTGGGGTCATGAGCCGTTTGCAGGCGCTGTATCTGCGCGAGCAGGGCTTCGCGAATGTGAAGGTGTATCGCCCGTAGTTTATTGTCGGGGAGTGCGGCCTGATGCCCTCACCCCGACCCTCTCCCACAGGGAGAGGGCGCAAACATTAAAAACGGCAACCTCGGGTTGCCGTTTTGCTTTTACCTTGCGCCACCCGACTTTTTTATTCGTAGTAGTTATAAATCCCCGCCGCCATCACCAGCGACGAAGCCACTTCGTACGCTTTTTCGCGCCCAACCAGCAGGTCAATAATCTTCAGGCCAAAATCAATGGCGGTGCCCGGCCCCTGGCTGGTGAGCAGGTTAACGCGCGGATCCCAGACCACGCGTTTATCCACCCACTGGTCTTCCGGAATTGTATCCTTCAGACCAGGGAAGCCGGTCATATTGCCGATGGGGAAAATGTCGTGCGGAACCAGCACCGTACCTGCGGCTGCACAGATTGCCGCGACGATACGCCCGGAAAGATGAAACTGACGAACGGTTTCAACCAGCAGCGGGCTGTCGCGGAAACACTCAGCCCCCTTCAGACCACCCGGCAGAACGATAATGTCGTAATCACCGTCCGCCACCTGTACAAGCGGTGCATCCGCCAGAATCTTCACCCCACGCGAGCAGGTAATCGCCAGGCTTCCGTCGCTGGCGACGCTGGCGGTAGTAACCTTAATACCACCACGTACCAGCAAATCAATGGTGGTGACCGCTTCTGTCTCTTCGCTACCAGGGGCGAGGCATACCAGTGCCGATGCGCTCATACTCACTCTCCTTTCGTTTTACTAACTCAAACAGACGGCTATTTTCCGCAACGGTAATGCCGTGTGCCCGGGCGCGTTTTAACAGATAACCGGTAATGTAATCAATTTCGGTATGCCGCATAGCCCGGATATCCTGCAACATTGAGGAGATATTTTCTGCCGTACTCTCAATGACCTGGTCGACATAATAACGTAAATCGGACTCTGAGGTGTGGTAGCCTTCGCGTTCAATGACGGCGGCAACTTCCCGGCAAATCAGCGCTACCCGATCAGGATGCTGGCGCAGTTCACCGTTAGGGCAATCCAGCAGGGCGGTCAGCGGATTAATCGCGCAGTTCACCGCCAGTTTGCGCCACAGTTCCGCGCGAATGTTATTGTGCCAGGCGACGTCAGGCAGCGTGCTTTGCAGGGTATCCGCAAGATAGCTGTAATCGCCGGGCTGTTCACGCGCGGGACCGATATGAGTGATACCACTGGCAACATGGATAATGACGTTACCGTCGCGACGCGCCGCGTGGGTGGTTGTCCCCATCAGCAGCGGTTGCCGGACAGATTTTAGCTCTTCAATGGTACCCATACCGTTGTGAATCAGCAGGATTGGCGTGCTTTCAGGTAACTGGGCGGCCAGGCTTTTCACCGCATCGGAGACCTGCCAGGCCTTCAGCGTGACCAGCAGCAAATCGCTGGTGGCAAGAAATTCCGGATCGTTTGCCGTCAAAGACTCATTAAAAATTGAACCGTCTGTACCCATCACGTTCACACTGCAATAGGGCTGGGGAATTCGCAGCCAGCCCTGAACGTCGTGTCCCTGTTTGCATAGCGCTGTAAGCCAGAGTTGGCCAAGGGCTCCGCATCCAAGCACTGTTACTTTCATCGTTCCTCCTCACCTGCAACGGCGCCAGGTGCTATGACGCTAAGTATAGCGCCATCAGCTAAGCTTCTCGTTATGCCTCGTTGCGGGTATTATGCAACGCAACAAAAATGAAGGGAGAAGAAAAGATGCCATCTTTCGATATTGTTTCTGAAGTTGATTTGCAGGAAGCGCGTAACGGCGTAGAAAATGCTGTCCGTGAGGTTGAGTCACGTTTCGATTTTCGTGGCGTTGAGGCGACCATTGAACTGAACGACGCGAACAAGACGATCAAAGTCCTGAGCGAGTCTGATTTCCAGGTCAACCAGTTGCTGGATATCCTGCGCGCCAAGCTGCTCAAGCGCGGCATTGAAGGGACCTCACTCGATGTGCCGGAAGATTTTGTTCACAGCGGCAAAACCTGGTTTGTGGAAGCGAAGCTGAAGCAGGGTATTGAAAGCGCCGTGCAGAAGAAAATCGTGAAGCTTATCAAAGACAGTAAGCTCAAAGTGCAGGCGCAGATCCAGGGGGAAGAGATCCGCGTAACCGGAAAATCCCGTGATGACCTGCAATCCGTGATGGCGCTGGTGCGTGGCGGCGATCTCGGTCAGCCATTCCAGTTTAAAAACTTCCGCGATTAAGACAATCATGCCCGGCTAAACCGGGCATTTTTTCAGGCCTTCAGCGCCTGCTCTACCTCAAAGCGGTTAGTCACTTTGCTGTCAATTTTGACATACGCACTGCGCTCTTCCGGGACAATCAGCACTTCGCTCACGCCCTCTGTCGCTTCCAGACGCTGTTGTAACGCGTCACCGATTGCCACGTCATCGGGAATTTCTACCCGCAGGCTACTCACGTAACGCGGCTCTTTCATGGTGCTGGCCACAAACAGCCAGAGCATCGCCAGCAGCGCACCGGCGAGGAAAACGGTCTGGGAGTCAAACAGACCATCCACCCAGCCGCCGAGTGACCCGCCGATCGCCACGCCGAGAAACTGGCTGGTGGAGTAAATGCCCATCGCGGTGCCTTTGTATCCTGCCGGAGACTCTTTGCTGATAAGCGACGGCAGCAGGGCTTCCATCAGATTAAAGGCCAGGAAGAACAGTTGTACGCCAGCGATCAGCTCCCAGAAATGCGGGCCGGCGCCCCACAGCACAATCTCGGCAATCAGCAGTAACGCCACGCAGCCCACGAAGACGCGTTTCATTTTGCGCTTCACTTCGGCGTAAATAATGAAGGGCACAACGGAGACAAACGAGATCAGCATTGTGACCAGATAAATTTTCCAGTGCTCTGCCGCCGGAAAACCTGCTGCGGCCAGTTGACCGGGCAGGGCGACAAAGGTGGACATCAGCAGAATGTGCAGGCACATAATGCCGAAGTTCAGCTTAAGCAGGCGCGGCTCGGCGATGACTTTGCTGAAGCAGCCTTTGACCATCCCGGATTCACGGTTGAGGACGTGGTTTTTACTGTCAGGTACAACCCACAGCGTGAGTGCGATCCCGATGGTCGCCAGCACCGCAATCATCCAGAACAGGGCGTGCAGGCCGAGTGAATGGGTGATAACGGGCCCCAGCACCATGGCAATGGCAAACGTGACGCCAAAGCTGACGCCGATAAACGCCATGGCTTTGGTGCGGTTTTGCTCGCGGGTTAAGTCTGACAGCAGCGCCATCACGGCGGCGGCAATCGCCCCGGAACCTTGCAGGGCGCGCCCAAGAATAATTCCCCAGATGGAGTGGGAGAGGGCGGCGATGATGCTGCCGAGCACAAACACCAGCAGCCCGCCGACAATCAGCGGTTTGCGACCCACTCGGTCGGAGAGCAAGCCAAAGGGGATCTGGAATATTGCCTGCGCCAGGCCGTAGATACCGATCGCCAGACCGATCAGCGCTTCGCTGGCACCCTGTAACGCCATGCCATATGTGGTCAGAACGGGCAGGACCATAAACATGCCAAGCATCCGCAGCGAGAAAACAGTCCCTAAACCCCAGGTCGCACGCAGTTCGCCTGGCGTCATTTTATAATCGTTCATTACCACCTCTACCAAAAAGCAGGCCATAGTTTAGGCGGGGTGATAAGTGCGGTAAATAGGTGTTTGTTTAAGAGATATTACGAGGGTGTGATAAAAGCACCCCCGGATAAAAAAATTACGCCTCGACGCGCAATCCGTAGCTTTTGAATTTCTCAAGAACAATGGCAATTTCATCGTCACTGAGTACCGGAACGGGATCCACTATCGCCAGCGTGGTCAGGTAGAGTTTTGCCAGCACCTCTACCTCCTGCGCCAGCCACAGTGCCTTTTCAAGATTTTCTTCGCAGGTTATCAGGCCGTGGTGCTGTAAGAGCGTCGCTTTGCGATCGCGTAACGCGATCGCGACATGCTCTGACAGCGCGCGCGTCCCGAAGGTCGCGTAAGGGGCGCAGGGAATGGAGTTTCCCCCGGCGGCGGCAATCATATAGTGAATAGCAGGAATGGGGCGGTTGAGTATCGAGACGGCGGTACAGTTAACCGCATGGTTATGGACGACGGCGTTAGCATCCGGGCGGGTCTGATACACAACCTGATGAAAACGCCATTCGCTGGAGGGCAGTTTATCTTCTTCGTGTCGCCCCTGTGCATCTACATAGACGATACTCTCTTCGGTCAGATGCTCGTAGGGAATTCCGGTCGGCGTAATCAGCATGCCGTCGCGATAGCGAACGCTGATATTGCCGGCGGTGCCCTGATTTAACCCCATGCGGGTCATCTCAAGGCAGGTGTCGATAATGTCTCTGGCTAATCGGGCTCGTTCCATTTTTTATTCTCCGGGTACAGTTTTATTTTTACTGGCGGGAACGTTTGACCAGCTTCATATCGACTTTCGCCGTCTCGTTGACCGCTTCGCCGTCGATGGCTCGCTGCATCAGTTCAAACGCTTTTTCCGCCCAGGTATCTTCGTCCTGCTGCATGGACCAGACGCTGTTAGGCAGGAACCCCAGCATGGGGTGCTCATCGAAGGTGCCGATATTGATGTGTTGGGGCACGGTGCCGGTACGCGTCCGCAGGGCTTCGATTGCCCCTTCCAGAACGGGTAACGATGAGGCGATAAACGCCTGCGGAACACCCTGGCTGTCGATAAGCGAATCCATCAGGGCATATCCGCCCTCCGGCGTATTGTCCGGCCCTTCGATGACCCACTCGCGATGGTGAATACCGGCTGTTTTCAGGGCCTGTAAGTAGCCGTTCAGACGGTCCGTAATACTGGGCAGTGCGGTATCGCCCACAAGGAACCAGAGCGGCATTTTTCTCTCTGCCAGCATGTTGCGGGCCAGTTCATCCCCCCCGGCCTCGTTATGACTCTCAACCAGCGCGTTGTCAGTAAAGCCAAAATCCCGGTCGAGGAGCACCAGTGGTTTTTGGATCTGCCGCAAATGATGCTGCTGGTTTTCCAGCGTCGAGGGAACGATAAACAAGCCGTCCACGTTGCGCGCCATCAGCGCTTTGACCAGCTTGTTTTCGTAATCCACATCGTTGTAAGTACAGCTGATCATCAGTTGGTAGCCCGAACGGCGGCAGCGCAGTTCGAGTTTCTCGGCGAGCGTTGCAAAGAACACGTTCGAGATGTTGGGCACGATGAGCCCCAGCGTCTCGGTTTTGTTTAGCTTAAGACTGCGCGCCGAATGGTTGAGGGTATAGCCGAAGCGCTCGACGTGCTCATTAATTCGGGACTGTGTTTTCACGCTGATCCGATACTGTTCGGCTTTCCCGCTCAGTACCAGCCGCACGGTGGTGACGGATAAATTCAGATCCTTCGCTATCTGTTCAACTGTTTTGGCCATCGCTACGCCTCAATCCTTAACGTACGTAAAAACTGCTGATAAAGCATACGCATCCTGCCATTACATTTCCTGCTGCATCAGGAGATTAAGCGCCTGCTGCTGGGTCCACAGCATCAGGTACGCCTCATATTTTTGCCGGTGGAAGGCCGCGGTTTCCGGCCGACGGGTGATGATGTCGCCGGCTTTGACCATTTCCCGGGTAGCGTCGGTGAGCGTTGTCCATGCACCGCTCGCCACTGCGCCGCAAATGGCCGCGCCGAGAGTGACGGCATCTTCTTCGGCTAAAAGATGAATATCGCAGCCCGTGGCATCGGCATACTCCCGCAGCCAGAGCCGGTTATGGGTGGCTCCTCCACAAATGACAATGCGCGACAAGGTGTGCCCGTGTTGTTTCAGGGTATCCATAATATGTCGTGTGCCATAGGCTATGGCCTGTAGCGTGGCCAGATAGAGCCTCGCCAGCGCACGTTCACCGGTTTCTAATGTCAGACCGACCACGCTGCCCCGCGCATCCGGACGCGAACGCGGCGAGCGGTTGCCGTGATGATCGGCCAGAATGTGCAGGTTGCGGGTGGGATATTTTTCTTCCTGTTCAAGCGCGGCTACCCAGTCGTTGAGCAGCGCCACCGGATGGCGTTGCGCCGCTTCTGCTTTTGCAAACAGATCTGCGCTGGCTCCGTGCTCGCGCAATGTCCAGTCGACCAGCGCCCCGGCAGCACTTTGCCCGCCTTCCGTCAGCCAGTAGCCCGGCAGCATGGCGCTCCAGTAAGGCCCCCAGACGCCGGGCGTATGGATCTCCGTCTGACTGGCAAGCATATGGCAGTTCGAGGTTCCGCTGATGAGCGCCAGCGTGCCCTCCGGGTGTGAGCCCGTCAGCGCCACGCCACCCGCGTGGGCATCGATCATGCCGCTTGCCACAACCACCTCTTCGGGCAACCCCAGAGCTTGCGCTGCCTGTGGGCTGAGTTTTCCGACGCATTCAGCGACGTCCAGAATAGTATCGGGAATTTTTGTCAGTAAGGTCTCCAGCCCCACCTCCCTGAGCAGCGATTCGCTGAACTGCGCCTCATGCGCAAGGTAGTTCCATTTGCAGGTGAGGGTGCACAGGCTGGCGGCGTCCTGGCCCGTTGCTTTCCAGACCAGAAAATCGGCAAGGTCGAAAAAGCGCCAGGCCTGATTCCATGTTTCAGGATGATGTCGCTGCAACCACAGCAGTTTTGGCAGTTCCATTTCAATACTCACCTCGCCGCCCACGTAGCACAAGGCCGGATCGCGTGTGGCATTGATGCGAACGGTTTCTTCGTGAGCACGATGATCCATCCACATAATGATGTCCTGCGATGCCGGACTGTCGGGGGACACGCTCAGGCCGTTACCCTCAGCATCCAGCGCGACCAGCGAGCAGGTGGCGTCGAAGCCAATCGAACGAATGGCGTCGGGTGAGATCCCTGAGGAGTCGACGGCTTCCCGCACCACCGCGCAAACCTGCTGCCAGATCTCCGCGGAGGACTGTTCCACGCGCGCGTTGCTGGCGTGAAACTGCGAAATCGGACGGGTCGCGAAGCTCAAACGCTCGCCTTGCGCAGAGTAAAGCCCAGCACGAACGCTGGCTGAACCCACATCGACCCCGAGGAAATAGCCGTCACTCATCATGAACTTCCTTATTTTTTACCAAACGGATGTAACAGTTTATCAATTTCAGGGGTGTTGATATTCTGCGCATTGACATATTTCACTGGAATATCAATTTCTTTAGCCACCGTCTGTCCGGAAATCACCGCGTTCAGCGCCTTTATGCCCTGATAACCAATCTGGTACGCGTCCTGCACCACAAAGCCCTGAATCACGCCGTTTTTGAGGAAGTTAATGATGGCTTCGGTGCTGTCAAAACCGATGACTTTCACTTTGCCCTTCAAATTCTGGCTGTCGATCGCGTTCGCAACGCCCAGGGTTGAGCCTTCGTTGGTGGCATAAATACCGGCGATATCCGGGTTGGCCTGAACCATATCAATGGTTTTATCCATCGCCTTTTGCGGGTCGCCATCGCTATATTGCACCGGCAGTACCTGAATATTCGGGTACTTCTCTTTCATTCGCTCGCTGAATCCTTCAGAGCGCTCAATGGCGGACGTCGTTCCGGCTACGTGGGCGATAATACCCACTTTCCCCTTCTGACCTACCTGCTCCGCCAGCGCATCCGCAGCCTGTGCGCCCGCCTTACGGTTATTGGTGGCGACAAAGCTGGCTGGGATATCGGAGTTCACGCCCGAGTCGAAGGTCACCACTTTGATCCCCCGGCTGTTGGCGGTTTCGACCAGCGGGGCAAGGGCGTTTGCATCAAGCGCGGCCAGCAACAGGCCGTTTGGCTTTTGTGCCATGGTGTTTTCGACTAACTGGATCTGCTCGGCGATTTGCGTTTCATCGGCAGGGCCAACGTAGCTGGTTTTGTCACCCAACTCTTTTGCGGCAGCTTCCGTCCCCATTTTGACCGTCTGCCAGAATTCGTGCTGGTAACCTTTACTGACTACCGGCAGGTTCAAATCTTTTGCCAGCGCGCTGCTGGACAGGATGGCAACGAGCGACAGGGCGCTCAGGATATGGCTGGTTTTCATTATTTTGCTCCGTTGTAGGGTTGGCAGGGCTTGTTGTATCGAGAACCTAACGCATTCTTTTACGTAACGTGTCCAGGTAGACGGCGGCAACGACGACCACGCCCATCGCCACCATCTGCCAGAACTGGGACACGCCCATGAGATTGAGGCCGTTTTTCAGCACGCTCATAATGAACGCGCCTATGATGGTGCCGCCAATCGTGCCCACGCCGCCCATCAGACTGGTACCGCCGATCACTACCGCCGCAATGGCTTCCAGTTCATAACCTACGCCTACGGTTGGCTGGCCTGAATTGAGACGAGAGGCGAGGATCACCCCGGCCACGCCGGTTAACAGGCCGCATAAGGCGTAAACGAAAATTTTCACTCGCTGGACTTTGATCCCGGAAAGATGTGCCGCCGTTTCATTGCTGCCGACAGCGTAGATATAGCGGCCCATCACCGTTTTCTTCAGGATCCACATGGCGATCAGTGCCACGATGACCAGGTAGAACACCGGATAAGGCAGGACGTCGAACAGGCGACCCTGCGCTAGCAGCTTGAACTGCGGGTAGTCAGAAAAATAAATTGCGCGGCCATCGGTCATCACCATATTGATGCCGCGTACCGACATCATCAGGCCGAGGGTGGCAATAAACGGTGGTATGGTCATTTTGGTGACCAGAAACGCGTTCACATAGCCGCAAAGCCCGCCGGCGAGCACGCCTGCCAGAATACAGACCGGCAGCGGCATACCAAACCCGGCGGCGATGCCCACCGCAACCCCTGAGAACGCCGCCACCGATCCGAGCGACAGGTCGATCCCGGCGGTAATAATCACAAAGGTTACGCCAATGGCCATGATGCCAATCACCGCCGTTTGCAGGGCGATAGTCATGATATTTTCAGTATTAAAGAAGAACGGTGAGCTGAAGCTGAAAAACAGAACCAGCAATACCAGGCTAAAAAGAGGCGCCAGACGCATCAGGAGCGCTTTATTTATTTTCATCGTATGACTTCCGCTTTGCGGCGATGGAACGGTAACGGACATGATTAATCCTCCAGCGTGGCGTATTGCATGATTTTTTCCTGGGTGGCGTGCTCAGCCTCTATTTCGCCGGCAATGTGGCCGCTGCGCATCACAAGTATGCGGTCGCACATTCCTAATACTTCCGGCAGTTCGGATGAAATCATGATGATCGATTTACCTTTAGCGACAAGGCGGTTCATTAGTTCATAAATTTCCAGCTTGGCGCCAACATCAATTCCCCGGGTTGGCTCATCAAAAATTAAAATATCGGTATCTTTACAGACCCAGCGGGCAATAATGATCTTCTGTTGATTACCGCCGCTTAAATTCAGTGCCGCCTGTTCCAGATGCGGCGTTTTTATTCGCAGCGCATCCACCAGTTTCTGGCTGGACTCCCGGCAGCGTTTTTCATCGACATTACCCGCGACGCCAGCGTAGTCCGGGTAATTGCCGAGCATAATGTTCATCTCAACGGAAAGGCCGAGGGCGAGTCCCTCTTTCTTGCGGTCTTCTGTTAAATAGCTGATGCCTTTCTCAATGGCGTCAGCCACGTCTTTAATCCGTGTGGGGGTGCCGTTCAGCGTCAGGGTACCGGCGTCGATCGCATCGGCGCCAAACAGGGCCCGGCCCAGTTCCGTTCGGCCTGCGCCCATTAAGCCAGCGAGGCCGAGGATCTCACCGCGCCAGAGGGTAAAGTTGATGTCGTGCAGTACACCATTTCGCGTCAGGCCGTTCACCTCCAGCACTTTTTCTCTGCGCTGAGGCGGCGGCCGTTTTGGGTAGATGTTATCGAGATTGCGGCCAACCATCATGGCGATAAGCTCGCCGATCTGAACCGTTTCATAATCCACGGTGGCGATGTATTGTCCGTCGCGCATGACGGTCGCGCGATCGGCGATCAGCGCCAATTCTTCCAGACGGTGCGAGATGTAGACTATCCCCGTGCCCTGAGCCTTGAGCATCCGCGTGACGTCAAACAAACTCTCGATTTCACTTTCGGTCAGCGCGGCGGTGGGTTCATCCATGATTAGCACTTTGGCATTGACCGAAATCGCTTTGGCAATTTCCACCATCTGCTGCTGGGCTACGGTTAATTCACTGACGCGCGCGTCCGGGGCGATTTTTAAATTCAGCGTGTGCAGTATTTTCTCAACCGCCTGTCGCTGGGCGCGTTTATCTAACTGCCAGCGGCTATTTTTGCAGAATTCGCGGCCAATAAAGATATTCTCTTCCACGGTTAAATCGGGGAAGAGATTAAATTCCTGATGGATAATCGTAATACCTGCGTGCTGAGCACTTAGCGGATCGCTGAATGATACGGATTGCCCTTCAAAGCGAATTTCACCGGAATCGGGTTGGTAAACACCGGATAATATTTTCATCAGCGTCGATTTACCGGCACCGTTTTCACCTAACAGGGCATGTACTTCGCCGCGGCGTAAATCGAAATCAACCTGATTCAGCGCCAGCACGCCGGGAAAGCGTTTGGTGATGCACGTCATCTGAATAAGAGTCTCTGACATTGCAAAATTCCTGTGTTGGAAAGGCAATGAATCACAAGCCACAGTGATTTGGTTAATAAGCTAACTCGACTTAGCTTTCGTCCTTAAAAGCTATTTTAGGGTCATAATTTAGCCAAATCATTTGTATTCAAATTGTGACGCCGTGCAAAGGTATTTTGTTATTTAATTGAATTTAAACGATATATTTAGTTTTTGCTGAATCGTAATACCTGACGCTGATCGAATTTTGACCTCTCATCGTGAAACTGCTCACAGATCCTGCACATTTATCTTGTCTCATTTTTAGGGAGAACTCTAAGCTAATTCGAGTTAGCAAATTTCACCACTTTCCGTTCACGGTGCTGCCCGGGCGCTTTTTCACGGCTATGCCCCTGAGACGGATAGGTTAACCAACGTGAGGAAGGGCTATGAAAACGATAAAAGCGTTACCCCGGATTGGCATTCGACCTGTTATTGATGGCCGCCGAATGGGCGTACGCGAATCTCTGGAAGAGCAGACCATGAACATGGCGAAAGCCACGGCGGCGCTACTCACTGAAAAATTACGCCACCCCTGCGGTACGCCCGTAGAGTGCGTAATTGCCGACAGCTGCATTGCCGGAATGGCGGAATCCGCCGCTTGCGAAGAGAAGTTCAGCACGTGTCACGTTGGTCTGACGATCACCGTCACCCCATGCTGGTGCTACGGGAGTGAAACCATTGATATGGATCCGCTGCGCCCGAAAGCGATCTGGGGCTTTAATGGCACCGAGCGTCCGGGGGCGGTATACCTCGCAGCGGCGCTGGCAGCGCATAACCAGAAAGGGATCCCGGCGTTTTCCATTTACGGCCACGATGTACAGGATGCGGGCGACGAGACCATCCCGGCAGACGTTGAGGAAAAATTGTTGCGTTTCGCCCGGGCGGGCCTGGCGGTCGCCAGCATGAAGGGGAAAAGTTATCTGTCGGTGGGCGGTGTCTCAATGGGGATCGCGGGCTCGATTGTCGATCACAACTTCTTTGAATCCTGGCTGGGGATGAAGGTGCAGGCGGTGGATATGACCGAACTGCGTCGCCGCATCGATCATAAGATTTACGACGAGCAAGAACTTGAGCTGGCCCTGAGCTGGGCGAAGGCACATTTCCGTTTCGGCGAGGATAAAAACGCAGAGCAGTATCGTCGCAATGAACAGGAAAATGCCGCGATCCTGCGGGAGAGCCTGCTAATGGCGATGTGCATCCGCGACATGATGCAGGGCAACCCTAAACTCGCTGCAATGGGCCGCGTGGAGGAATCGCTGGGCTATAACGCCATTGCGTCCGGTTTCCAGGGGCAGCGCCACTGGACGGATCAGTATCCAAATGGTGATACCGCAGAGGCGCTGCTGAACAGCTCTTTCGACTGGAACGGTATTCGCCAGCCGTTGGTGGTGGCGACGGAAAATGACAGCCTTAACGGGGTAGCGATGCTTTTTGGGCATCTGATGACCGGCACCGCGCAGATTTTTGCTGATGTACGCACCTACTGGTCGCCGGAGTCGGTTGAGCGTGTTACCGGCCAGAAGCTCACTGGCCGGGCTGAGCACGGCATTATCCATCTGATCAACTCCGGCTCGGCGGCGCTGGACGGTACAGCGGAGCAGAAAGACGCCGAGGGGAAACCGACCCTGAAGCCACACTGGGACATTACTGAGCAGGAAGCCAGCGCGTGCCTGGCCGCAACCCACTGGTGTCCGGCGGTGCATGAATACTTCCGCGGGGGCGGTTTCTCATCAAACTTCCTCACCCGGGGTGGCGTGCCATTTACCATGACCCGCGTAAACCTCATCAAGGGTGTGGGTCCGGTATTACAGATAGCGGAAGGCTGGAGTGTTGAGCTGCCGGAACACGTACATGACATTCTTAATAAGCGCACCGATTCAACCTGGCCTACCACCTGGTTTGCCCCACGCCTGACCGGTAAAGGCCCGTTCAGCGACGTCTATTCAGTGATGGCGAACTGGGGCGCTAACCACGGGGTATTAACCGTCGGGCATGTCGGCGCTGATTTCATCACCCTGGCGTCCATGCTGCGCATCCCTGTATGCATGCATAACGTACCGGAGGCGCTAATTTATCGGCCGACGGCCTGGGGCGCTCACGGTATGGATCCGGAAGGGCAGGATTACCGCGCCTGTGAAAATTACGGACCGTTATACAAACATTAAGCTGGCCTGCCAGCCTGCTCCGGCGGGCTGGCAGCCAGTGGGGACCGCGATGAAAAAATGTTTTCTGGTTCTCGATTGTGGCGCGACGAACGTGCGCGCCATTGCGCTGGATCCCGAAGGGAATATTGTGGCGCGCGCCGCGGTGGCGAACGAAAGCGAAAGCGCCGCTGGAAATCCGGCCTGGCACCAGTGGTCGCTCGACGCCATCATGCACCGTTTTGCCGTCTGTTGTCAGAAAATCAGCGCAGCGCTGAGCGAGCATCAACTGTGCGGAATGAGTGTGACGACCTTTGGCGTGGATGGCGCACTGGTAGATGAGCAGGGAGAACTGCTTTATCCGATCATCAGCTGGAAGTGCCCGCGAACCGTGCCGGTGATGGAAGCGGTTGCCCGTTCATGCTCCCCGGCAGAACTACAGCAGATCACCGGCGTTGGGCAGTTTAGTTTCAACACGTTGTATAAGCTAGGCTGGCTTCAGGACAACCATCCCGATCTGTTACAGCGTGCTCACGCCTGGCTTTTTATCTCCTCGCTAATCAACCATCGCCTGACCGGAAAGATGACGACCGATCTCACGATGGCCGGTACCAGTCAGATGTTCGATCTGCATCAGCAGCGCTTCAGCGAAACGATCTTAAGCAAGATCGGCGTGCCTCATTCCCTTTTCCCGCCGCTGGTTTCCCCCGGAGAAAGGATTGGTGAATTGCGGCCCGACGCTGCATCCAGGCTCGGATTGCCTTGCGGTGTGCCGGTGATCTCCGCCGGGCACGACACGCAGTTTGCCCTTTTTGGCGCCGGGGCGGGAATTAATGAGCCAGTTCTCTCTTCGGGTACCTGGGAGATTTTAATGGCGCGCACCACGCAGGTTGATACCGCTTTGCTGGGGCAATACCCGGGCGCGACCTGCGAACTGGATAGCCGGACGGGGCTCTATAATCCGGGAATGCAATATCTGGCGTCTGGCGTACTGGAGTGGATCCGCGCGCTGTTCTGGTCGCCTGGTACCGACTGGGACACTATTCTGGCTCAGGCGGCGGCAATTCCGAACGGCGCGGATGGCGTCACGATGAATACCCAACTGCTCGACTCTCCACTCGCCGGCTGGCAGGGCGTTACGCTCACCACCACGCCAGCCCATTTTTACCGCGCAGCCCTGGAAGGACTCACGGTGCATCTGCAAGAAAAATGCCTGGCGCTGGAGACGATCGCGCAATTTAAGGCGCGTGAACTCCTGCTGGTGGGGGGAGGTAGCCGCAATATGCTGTGGAATCAGCTCAAGTCCAATGCGCTTGGGATCCCGGTGAAGGTTCTTGAAGAGGCTGATACGACCGTGCTAGGGGCATCTTTGTACGGATGGTGGGGCGTCGGAGAAACGGCCAGCGCTGAGGCTGCTCGCGATCGGGTCCACTATCGTTACCGTTATTTCTATCCTGAGGAGCAACCTTGTGCTTAAAACGATATCCCCTCTGATTTCCCCCGAGCTGCTGAAAACGCTGGCAGAGATGGGTCATGGTGACGAGATTATTTTTGCAGATGCTCACTTTCCCGCACACAGCCTGGGGCCAAAGACGATCCGCGCAGATGGCCTGCTCATCAGCGATTTGCTGGCCGCGGTGATACCGCTGTTTGAACTCGACAGCTATGCGCCACCGCTGGTGATGATGGCCCCTGTCGACGGGGATACGCTCGATATCCAGGTCGAAGCGCGCTATCGCAACGCACTCTTTGGTGAGGCGGAAGGGGAGGGGATTACGCGTATTGACCGTTATGCGTTTTATGCGCGGGCACAGAAAGCGTACGCCATTGTGGTGACGGGCGAGACCGCGAAATACGGCAATATACTGTTAAAGAAAGGGGTTACGCCGTACCCATAAAAAAACGCCGGGTTAAACCCGGCGTTTTTACTTCAGTCTTCTTACCAGACGTAAGTCAGCAGGTTTTGTGAATCAGGCACCATGAAGTCTACGGACATCATCACGGACAGGGAGGTGATGGCGACAATCGAGAACACAAACAGCTTGCGTGCCCAGACCTTGTCATCTTCCACTTTGTAACCGCGCAGGGCCATGCCGAGCCACCAGACGCTCACCGCAGCTGCTACCACCAGATATTTATATCCGGCGTAACCGCCCAGAGAGAGCATCAGCGTTGCCACGGCAAAAGCGATGATGTAGAGCGTGATGTGGTTCTTGGCAACCGAAATGCCTTTCACGACCGGCAGAACCGGAATGTTCGCCGCCTGATAATCCTTAAAGCGGAAAATCGCGATGGCGTAGGAGTGCGGCATCTGCCACAGGCTAAAGATAGCCAGCAGGATCAGCGCACCGCTGTCGAACTCGTTCGTGACGGCGCAATAGCCAATCACCGGCGGCGCAGCGCCGGAGAGAGAACCAATCAGCGTGCCGTAGACGGAGTGACGTTTCATATACAGGCTGTAGACGCCCACATACACCACGAACCCCATCACCCCCAGCCAGCAGGCCAGCGGGTTAGCACCAAACCACAGCAGCATAAAGCCAGCAATACCCAGCAAGGTGGCGTACACCAGCGAGACGGAAGGAGCAATCAGGCCTTTAACCAGCACCCGATTTTTGGTCCTTTCCATCTTCTTGTCGATATCCATGTCGATGTAGTTGTTAAATACACAACCGGACGCAACCACCAGTGACACACCGACCAGCGTGTAAATAAAGAGGGTGTAATCAATGCTGCCTTTAGAGGCCAGCAGGAACCCTCCGATTACGGAGATCAGGTTGCCAAAGATGATGCCTGGTTTCGTGACTTGCAGGTATTGCTTAAACATACTCGCCGCTCTTAGTGAACCATCATGTTGTAGTTAAGGTTCCACATAATCCAGATGGAACCGACTACCAGGATAGCGATGATAATCACGGTAAAGATAAAGGCCGTCATGTTCCAGCCTTCATCGGACTTGGTGTTCATGTGCAGGAAGCAAACCAGATGCACCAGAATCTGAATCACCGCGGTCACCAGGATTGCGCCCAGGATAACCGGCTTAGATGCAGAACCGTTCATCACCATCCAGAACGGGATCACCGTCAGAATGATCGACAGGATGAAACCTGTCATGTAGGTTTTTACGCTGCCGTGGGAAGCGCCATGATCGTTAGAATGACTCATTACATCGCCCCCATCAGATAGACAACAGAGAACACACAGATCCATACCACGTCCAGGAAGTGCCAGAACAGGCTCAGGCACATAATACGGGTACGGTTAGTACTGGTCAGGCCGCGACGGGAGATCTGGAACATCAGTACCGCCATCCAGATCAGACCCGAGGTCACGTGCAGACCGTGGGTGCCGACCAGCGCGAAGAACGCTGACAGGAAGCCGCTACGATCCGGGCCGAAACCTTCCATGATCAGGTGATGGAATTCATAGATTTCCATCCCGATAAAGCCAGCACCAAACAGCCAGGTCAACGCCAGCCAGGAGACAACCTGGCTCTTGTTGTTTTTGTACATGGCGATAGCCGCCATGCCGTAGGTGATGGAGCTGAATAACAGCAGTGCGGTTTCAACCAGTACGAACGGCAGTTCAAAGATGTCCTTACCGGTCGGGCCGCCCGCTGTGCCGTTCACCAGAACGGCATAGGTTGCGAACAGACAGCAGAACAGGATGCAGTCGCTCATCAGGTAGATCCAGAAACCGAAGACTTTCGTCGGTCCTGTATCATGGTGCGCATGTTCATGCGCGTGGGCAGTCGAGTGCGCCAGAGTATCAGTTGCCATTTTTCAGCCCCGCTTTAGAAATCTCGTCAAAATGCTGGTTTTCCAGCTTTTCAACTTCACGGACTGGTACGTAGTAGTCCACGTCCTCGTCAAAGCTCTTCACAATCCAGCTGATTACGATGCCAGCGAAGCCAACAATCGCCATCCACCAGATGTGCCAGATCATTGCGAAACCAAATACCGTTGCGAAGGCGGCAATGACGATGCCCGCACCGCTGTTTTTCGGCATATGGATCTCTTCGTAATGTTCAGGTTGCTTGTACGCTTCACCTTTTTCTTTCATTTCCCAGAATGCGTCACGCTCATGAATGTGCGGCACTACGGCAAAGTTATAGAACGGAGGTGGAGAAGAGGTAGACCACTCCAGCGTACGGCCACCCCACGGGTCACCGGTCAGGTCGCGGTTCAGGTTACGGTCACGGATAGACACGTAGTACTGAATCAGCTGGCACAGAATACCGCAGGCAATCAGCGCTGCGCCGCCCGCTGCAATCATCAGCATTGGGTGGAACTGCGGATCGATCTGCTGGCTCAGACGACGGGTCATACCCATGAAGCCCAGCACGTACAGCGGCATAAATGCTACGAAGAAGCCAATGATCCAGAACCAGAACGCGCGTTTACCCCATTTCTCGTTCAGCGTGAAGCCGAACGCTTTTGGCCACCAGTAGGTTACGCCAGCGAAGCAGCCGAAGACCACGCCACCGATGATAACGTTATGGAAGTGCGCAATCAGGAACAGACTGTTGTGCAGAACGAAGTCAGCACCAGGTACCGCCAGCAGTACCCCGGTCATCCCACCTACGGAGAAGGTCACGATGAAGCCGATGGTCCACAGCATGGCTGAGTGGAACACGATACGGCCCTGGTACATGGTGAACAGCCAGTTGAAGATCTTAACCCCGGTCGGGATCGCGATAATCATGGTGGTAATACCGAAGAAGGCGTTTACGTTGGCGCCCGCACCCATAGTGAAGAAGTGGTGCAGCCAGACGATGAACGACAGAACGGTAATACATACGGTTGCCCACACCAGAGAGGTGTAACCAAACAGACGTTTACGCGAGAAGGTTGCCGCGATTTCGGAGAACACACCGAACACCGGCAGAACCAGGATGTACACTTCCGGGTGACCCCAGGCCCAAATCAGGTTGATATACATCATCATGTTGCCACCCATATCATTCGTGAAGAAATGGGTACCCAGATAGCGATCCAGGGTCAGCAGCGCGATGGTGACAGTCAGAATTGGGAACGACGCGATAATCAGGACGTTGGCGCACAGAGATGCCCAGGTAAATACTGGCATCTTGAACATCGTCATACCTGGTGCACGCATCTTCAGGATGGTCACGAAGAAGTTAATACCGGTCAGAGTGGTACCGACACCGGAGAGCTGAAGCGCCCAAATCCAGTAGTCAACGCCCACGCCCGGACTGTACTCAATTCCCGACAGCGGCGGGTAAGCCAGCCAGCCGGTCTGAGCAAATTCGCCCACACCCAGTGACAGGTTAACCAGGATAACGCCGACAACCGTAAACCAGAAGCTCAGGTTGTTCAGGAACGGGAACGCAACGTCGCGCGCGCCGATTTGCAGCGGAACGACCACGTTCATCAGACCGATTACCAGCGGCATCGCCACGAAGAAGATCATGATAACGCCGTGGGCGGTAAAGATCTGATCATAGTGGTGCGGTGGCAGGAAGCCGGCTTCGCCCGCAGACGCAAGCGCCTGCTGGCTACGCATCATGATTGCATCCGCAAAGCCACGAATTAACATGACGATACCGACGATGCAGTACATGATACCGAGTTTTTTGTGGTCAACCGAAGTCAGCCACTCATTCCACAGGTAGCTCCACTTACCGAAGTAAGTGATCAGGCCAACTAAGGCCGCGCCACCAATGATAATTGCAGCCACCGTAACCATAATAATCGGTTCATGGTAGGGCACTGCATCCAGTGTCAATTTTCCGAACATTTTCTTCCTCGGCCCCTTAGTGAGCGGTTTCCGCGTGGCTCATGTCCATGCCTTCCATACCCTGGTGCGTGTTGTGCTCGCCTTCAGGCTGGGTCATGTCCATGCTCATGCCGTGATCCATAAATTTGCCAATAACATCTTTGAACAGATTCGGTTTCACGTTAGAGAAGTACTCCACCTTGTTGTATTCGCTAGGTGCAGCCACTTTTTCGAACGCCGCCATGTCAGACATGGTGTTGGTAGACTGCTTCGCTTTTGCAACCCACTGGTCGAAAGTCGCGCGGTCTGGCGTAGCGATAGCTTTGAACTTCATACCCGAGAAGCCCGGGCCACTATAGCTGGCGGAGATACCGTCGTAGGTGCCTGCTTCATTCGCGATCAGGTGCAGGTTAGTCTGCATACCGGCCATCGCGTAAATCTGGCTACCCAGACGTGGGATGAAGAAGGAGTTCATTACGGAGTTGGAGGTCACTTTGAACTGAACCGGAGTGTTCGCCGGGAAGGCGATTTCATTCACGGTAGCAATGCCCTGTTCTGGATAGATGAAGAACCATTTCCAGTCCATGGAGACCACTTCAATGGTAATAGGTTTTTCATCGTGAACCAGCGGTTTGCTCGGCTCAAGTGCGTGAGTGGTTTTCCAGGTCAGTACAGCAAGGAACAGGATGATCAGAATAGGTACCGTCCAGACCACAGCTTCCACTTTATTGGAGTGTGACCAGTTAGGGCTATACTTCGCATCTTTATTGCTCGCACGATACTTCCAGGCGAAACCAACAGCCATCAAGATGGCAGGAATAACCACAATCAACATCAGGCCAAAAGCCGTCAGTATCAATGAACGTTGTTCCAGTCCAATCTGTCCTTTGGGGTCTAGTAGTGCAGAATCGCAGCCACTGAGTAATACAGTGCCTGCGAATAATGACAACCATCCCAAACTTTTATTGTATTTCCTGAGTCTCATTTAACGACCTCAATTCCACGGGAGTCTGGTGGCGTTTAAAGTGTGGGGGCATTTTACGGGAAGGTTACATTACTGTAAACATCATTAGCCCTGTGTCAGGAAGGTGTTACCGGGTTCTGCCGCACATGTCACAAGTGTTGCAAATTATGTCGCGTTTTCCGGGGGAAGCCGCACGGAGTGGGCGTTATAACGAAAGGGTGCCCCAGCATACCGCAAAAGGGACAATTGGTATAACCATTGCGGAAAATACACAAATAATTAACAATTAATTATCAATAAAAAGACAACTAAAAAACGAAAATTCAATCTTTCGCATGCTGAATCGTTTAACGGAAAATAGCGTAGCGAAATAAGCTCCAATAATTTCCGAATGCTATCCCGCACAAAACAACAAATATTTTTTTTTGCCGATGGCGGTTATTTCGCCGTTATAATTTCGTGTCGTTATTACAACGGGAAATAACCTTTCGCTTTTTACTTCATGTCATCTGCGTTTTCCGCAATGACATAAAATCCAGCATCCCACCGGTCAGGATACCCACGATGGCGAGAAACACGCCTGCATCAAGCAGCTGGGTTTCAAAAGGAAGCGACAAGGTGGTCGTCGCATTGATAATGAGTACCGCGAGCCACACTACCAGCGCAAGACAACCTGCCATCAGCAGACGCAGGGCAAACCGGTAGGCAGCCTGATATTCCGTGCGCGGCATGAAGTGTTCCGTCCGCTGGGTATATTCCAGCGTCTGGCGACAGACCAGCAACAATAAAATCCCCGGCACAGCCGCCACCACCGAGAAGAGATAAAATGTCGGCCAGCCGTGGGCTTCAACAAACCAGCCCGCGACGGGACCTACGTACACGCGCCCGACGGCTGAGAGGGCAGAGAGCAGGGCAAACTGGGTGGCGGAAAATGACTTATTGCACAGCGTCATCAGCAGGGCGACAAATGCCGCAGTGCCCATACCTCCGCACAGATTTTCAAAGAATACCGCCGTCGCCATGCTGATCATATGCTTGTCGGTGATCGACAGCAGCCAGTAACCGGCATTCGAAGCGCCCTGAAGGATGCCGAAGATCAGCAGAGCACGGAACAGCGACAGACGCTGCATCAATACGCCGCCGTACAGCGCGCCGACGATCGTGGCAAACAGCCCCAGGGTTTTGTTCACCACGCCGACCTCGCCCGCATCAAACCCGACGCCGCGGATCAGGAAGGTGGTGGTCAGACTCATGGCGAAAGCGTCGCCGAGCTTATAAAGGACAATCAGCAGCAGGATCAGCCAGGCATTATTGCGACCAAAGAAGTCGCGGAGCGGTGCGGCAACGGCCTGCTCCAGCGAGCGGGGAACCGGAATCACATCGCTCGGTTCAGGCGCGAATAGCGTGGCAAAAATGCAGGGGATCAGCAGAGCGGCCATCAGCCAGTACATTCCCTGCCAGCCGAGATAGCGGTCGGCAAGCCAGAGGGCCAGCCCGCCGGAAACCAGCATACCCAGGCGGTAGCCAAGCACGCTGATTGCCGCACCGGCACCACGCTCTTCCGCTGGCAGGACGTCCGTCTTCCAGGCGTCAAAAACAATGTCCTGCGAAGCGGAGCAGAAGGCGATGACCACCGCAAGCGCGGCCATCCAGCGCAGCTGTGTTGACGGCTCAAGGAAACCCATTGCGGCAATGGCCAGCAACAGCAGCACCTGCGTCATCGCTAACCAGCCGCGACGGCGCCCGAGGAACGGTGGGGTATAGCGATCCATCACCGGCGACCACAGGAACTTAAAAACGTAAGCCTGGCCGACGAGCGAGAAGAAACCAATGGTTTTAAGATCGATGTTCTCAACCGTCATCCACGCCTGTAACGTGCCGGAGGTGAGCGCAAGGGGCAAACCGGAGGCGAAACCAAGGATCAGCAGAATAGCTGATTTCGGTTGCTGGAAAATGCGTAAGTAGTGACTGGACATGTTCTTATGAACTGACCCGGTGAAGCACCGGGTCAGTCAGCAGGATTAACGGGCGTTCTGCTTGATGAAGTCGTGAATGCTGGTGTCCTGTGCCATGTCGGCAATGGTGTCAGTCAGCACGCTGTTAACCGCGTCAGCGATATTTTTGTTGGAGGCCTGGAATGCGCCTTCAACGGAATAGCTCGCACGGTAGTTTTTGTTCATTTTGTTGCCGTTCTTCGCGGTAGCGATGATGGCGATATCGGCTTTAGTCGCAATGTTGTAGCGAACGTTACCCTGGGAGACGTCAGCGTACAGGTTGTTCACGATGATTTGCAGATCAACCGCGCCGCTTGGGCCAATCATGTAGCCGCGGGAGGTCATCTGTTTCTCCAGCACTTCCTGCAACAGGAAGCGCAGGTCGCGGGAGGCGGTCAGCGTGACCTGTTGGTTGTCGCGAGTCACTTTCGCCAGCGCCTGGTCCTGACGCTGATCGGCGCCATTAATGCTGACCGTAACGCCCATCAGGCTTGGATCCTGCTGAGGCAGGGTAATTTTTGGTGAAACGTCAATGGTCGTCGGCGGAGTCGCGCAGCCGGCGAGCATAAAGAGTGCTACCAACGGAAAGAAGAGTTTTTTTAACATTTTCGGGTTCTCAACGAATCGTAAGCAAAGAGAGAAAAATTGCCGCCATCATAACATCGCTAACGGCCAGGGGAAGTGGTCAACGCATGTAAATTCATCGCCTTGTCCGAAAACTGACCACCTTTCCGCTTTTCTCTGCCTGTAAGTGACAAAACGTATGAACCTCATAGTGAACTTCATTCGTTTGGGTGAGAAAATCAGACGAAAGCTAAATATTTGTTGTCAAGGTGTAATGGAACCGGTAAAAGCGGCTAATATTTAAAGGGATGGGTGACATCTTAGCGTTGTCGGAGGAGTGATTTCATGATGATACGTGAACAGATAGAAGAAAAATTAAGGGCAGCGTTCAACCCTGTGTTTCTCGAAGTTGTCGACGAAAGCTATCGTCATAACGTGCCGGCAGGTTCTGAAAGCCACTTTAAAGTGGTTCTGGTCAGCGATCGCTTCACGGGAGAACGTTTCCTGAACCGACACCGCTTGATCTACAGCACCTTGACGGAAGAACTCTCCACAACCGTACATGCGCTGGCGCTGCATACCTACACCATTAAGGAATGGGAAGGGCTACAGGATACGGTATTCGCATCACCGCCTTGTCGGGGTGCAGGCACCATCGCCTGATAAATCGGATTTGCAACCGCCGGAGTTTTTCCAGTATGTTGCTTACAGATTTCGTCAAGACGGCCTTCGGGCCGTTTTGTTTTGTCTGAGTTTTGAGCGGATGGCGCGTTTTTAAGGCTAAAAATAGCCTTAAAGTGTGAAAAAAGCCGCAGCAACATGCTCCAACCGTTCTCGACTCACCTAAGTGATGCCGCTATAATGCCGCGTCTTATTGAATGTCTTCGGGATGATTCTGGCGACAGGGAATGTGAATCTGCACATAAGAGAGCATCCCGGTATAACAGACAGATTCAGAGTTGACCGAGCACTGTGATTTTTTTGAGGTAACAAGATGCAAGTTTCAGTTGAAACCACTCAAGGCCTTGGCCGCCGTGTAACGATTACTATCGCTGCTGACAGCATCGAAACTGCTGTGAAAAGCGAGCTGGTCAACGTAGCAAAAAAAGTACGTATTGACGGCTTCCGCAAGGGCAAAGTACCAATGAATGTTGTTGCTCAGCGTTATGGCGCTTCCGTGCGTCAGGATGTGCTGGGTGAACTGATGAGCCGCAACTTTATCGACGCGATCATCAAAGAAAAAATCAATCCAGCCGGTGCGCCGAACTACGTTCCAGGCGAATACAAGCAGGGCGAAGACTTCACCTACTCCGTAGAGTTCGAAGTGTACCCGGAAGTTGAGCTGAAAGGTCTGGAATCTATCGAAGTTGAAAAACCGATCGTTTCCGTGACCGACGAAGACGTTGACGGCATGCTGGATACCCTGCGTAAGCAGCAGGCGAACTGGAAAGAGAAAGAAGGCGCTGTTGACGCAGAAGACCGCGTAACCATCGACTTCACCGGTTCTGTAGACGGCGAAGAGTTCGAAGGCGGTAAAGCGTCTGATTTCGTACTGGCGATGGGCCAGGGTCGTATGATCCCAGGCTTCGAAGACGGTATCAAAGGCCACAAAGCGGGCGAAGAGTTCACCATCGACGTGACCTTCCCTGAAGAATACCACGCTGAAAACCTGAAAGGTAAAGCAGCGAAGTTCGTTATCAACCTGAAGAAAGTGGAAGAGCGCGAACTGCCAGAACTGACTGAAGAATTCATCAAGCGTTTCGGCGTGGAAGACGGTTCTGTTGCGGGCCTGCGTACCGAAGTGCGTAAAAACATGGAGCGCGAGCTGAACGGCGCTGTACGTAACCGCGTGAAGTCTCAGGCGATTGAAGGTCTGGTGAAAGCGAACGACATCGACGTTCCTGCTGCCCTGATCGACAGCGAAATCGACGTTCTGCGCCGTCAGGCTGCACAGCGCTTCGGTGGCAACCAGCAGCAAGCGATGGAACTGCCACGCGAGCTGTTCGAAGAGCAAGCGAAACGTCGCGTTGTTGTTGGCCTGCTGCTGGGCGAAGTGATTCGTACCCACGAGCTGAAAGCTGACGAAGAGCGTGTGAAAGGCCTGATCGAAGAGATGGCTTCTGCATACGAAGATCCATCAGAAGTGATCGAGTTCTACGGTAAGAACAAAGAGCTGATGGACAACATGCGCAACGTCGCGCTGGAAGAGCAGGCTGTAGAAGCGGTACTGGCGAAAGCGAAAGTCACCGAAAAAGAGACCTCTTTCACCGAACTGATGAACCAGCAGGCGTAATTTCGCCCCAACGGTTTAAAGTTTGAACAAAAAACCCGTTGCCCTCCGGCGACGGGTTTTTTTTATCACAGCTTTAGTCCTGGAAGGGTGCTAAAACGCCCTTTCAGTGTTAGCGTTACAACAAAACGTTGTTATGCTTGAAATAGGGCATGGCGACCCCCATTAGTATGTAATCACGATGATTGAGACTGGCTGATAATCCGTCCATAAGGTTACAATCAGTACAGCAGGTGTTTTCAATTTTGAACCAGGAGACGGAAATGTCATACAGTGGCGAACGAGATAACTTTGCACCCCATATGGCGCTGGTGCCAATGGTTATTGAACAGACCTCACGCGGTGAGCGTTCTTTCGATATCTATTCCCGTCTGCTCAAGGAACGCGTTATCTTTCTGACCGGCCAGGTGGAAGACCATATGGCTAACCTGATCGTGGCGCAGATGCTGTTCCTGGAAGCGGAAAACCCGGAAAAAGACATTTACCTGTATATCAACTCGCCGGGCGGTGTGATTACGGCGGGCATGTCTATTTATGACACCATGCAATTCATCAAGCCGGATGTCAGCACCATCTGTATGGGGCAGGCGGCGTCCATGGGGGCTTTCCTGTTAACCGCAGGGGCGAAAGGTAAGCGTTTCTGCCTGCCTAACTCCCGCGTGATGATTCACCAGCCGCTGGGTGGTTACCAGGGCCAGGCGACGGATATTGAAATCCACGCCCGAGAAATTCTGAAAGTAAAAGCGCGCATGAATGAACTTATGGCGCAGCATACGGGTCAACCTCTCGAGCAGATCGAGCGCGATACCGAGCGCGATCGCTTCCTCTCTGCGCCAGAGGCAGTTGAGTACGGCTTAGTCGACTCCATTTTGACCCATCGTAATTGATGCCCGCGACGCGAGTGTGCCGCTATACTAAGGTAGGGCGGCACGTTGCCTGTAAGCAGCTTGCGTCTGAGAATGGCATTTGCGTCGTCATGTGCGGCACATAGAACTTAAAAAGAGGTTTGGACTCATGACAGATAAACGCAAAGATGGTTCGGGCAAACTGCTGTACTGCTCTTTTTGCGGCAAAAGCCAGCATGAAGTGCGTAAACTGATTGCCGGGCCGTCCGTGTATATCTGCGACGAATGCGTCGATTTATGTAACGACATCATTCGCGAAGAGATTAAAGAAGTCGCGCCGCACCGTGAGCGCAGCGCGTTACCAACGCCACACGAGATTCGCCACCACCTGGACGACTATGTTATTGGTCAGGAGCAGGCGAAAAAAGTGCTGGCGGTGGCGGTATACAACCACTACAAACGTCTGCGTAACGGCGATACCAGCAATGGCGTAGAACTGGGCAAAAGTAACATTTTGCTGATCGGGCCTACCGGTTCCGGTAAAACCCTGCTGGCAGAAACGCTGGCGCGCCTGCTGGATGTTCCGTTCACTATGGCGGATGCCACCACCCTGACCGAAGCCGGTTATGTGGGTGAAGACGTTGAAAATATTATCCAGAAGCTGCTCCAGAAGTGCGATTACGACGTACAGAAAGCCCAGCGCGGGATCGTCTATATCGATGAGATCGACAAAATCTCTCGTAAATCAGACAACCCGTCCATCACCCGTGACGTCTCGGGCGAGGGCGTGCAGCAGGCGCTCCTGAAGCTGATTGAAGGTACGGTTGCGGCTGTTCCACCGCAGGGTGGGCGTAAACATCCGCAGCAGGAATTCTTGCAGGTTGATACCTCTAAGATCCTGTTTATCTGTGGTGGTGCGTTTGCAGGCCTGGATAAAGTGATCTCTCACCGTGTGGAAACCGGCTCCGGCATTGGTTTTGGCGCAACGGTGAAAGCCACGTCTGAAAAACCAAACGAAGGCCAGCTGCTGGCGCAGGTTGAGCCGGAAGATCTGATCAAATTCGGTTTGATTCCGGAATTTATCGGCCGTCTGCCGGTTGTGGCGACCCTGAACGAACTGAGCGAAGACGCGTTGATTCAGATCCTGAAAGAGCCGAAAAACGCGCTGACCAAGCAGTATCAGGCGCTGTTTAATCTGGAAGGCGTTGAGCTGGAATTCCGTGACGAAGCGTTGGACGCGATTGCCAAGAAAGCGATGGCGCGTAAAACCGGTGCCCGTGGCCTGCGTTCTATCGTGGAAGCAGCATTGCTCGACACGATGTACGATCTTCCTTCTATGGAAGACGTCGAAAAAGTCGTGATCGACGAGTCCGTCATTGGTGGCCAGACCAAGCCGTTACTGATTTACGGTAAACCGGAAGCGCAGCAGGCATCTGGCGAATAATTCACCATTTCATACAATCAGTTAATCAAAAAGGGGGGATTTTATCTCCCCTTTACTTTTTCCGTATTCGTGGCGTTGAATGTATGGGAAACATCCCCATATACTGGATTACATGTTAATGGTTGTGTGAAGCACAGTTACATGACCAGTTTACCTGGCGGACACTAAACTAAGAGAGAGCTCTATGAATCCTGAGCGTTCTGAACGCATTGAAATCCCCGTATTGCCGTTGCGCGATGTGGTGGTTTATCCGCACATGGTCATACCCTTATTTGTAGGGCGGGAAAAATCTATCCGTTGCCTCGAAGCCGCCATGGATCATGATAAAAAAATCATGTTGGTCGCGCAGAAAGAAGCATCAACGGATGAGCCGGGTGTAAACGATCTTTTCACCGTCGGGACCGTGGCCTCTATTTTGCAGATGCTGAAGCTGCCAGACGGCACCGTGAAGGTGCTGGTGGAAGGCTTACAGCGTGCGCGTATTACCACTCTGTCAGACGATGGCGAGCACTTCTCTGCGAAGGCAGAGTACCTTGATTCACCGGAACTTGATGAGCGCGAGCAGGAAGTGCTGGTACGCACCGCGATCAGCCAGTTCGAAGGCTACATCAAGCTGAATAAGAAAATCCCACCTGAAGTGCTGACGTCGCTGAACAGCATCGACGATCCTGCACGTCTGGCGGATACCATCGCTGCGCATATGCCGCTGAAGCTGGCTGACAAACAGTCCGTGCTGGAAATGTCCGACGTTAACGAACGTCTGGAATACCTGATGGCGATGATGGAGTCTGAGATCGATCTGCTCCAGGTTGAGAAGCGCATTCGCAACCGCGTCAAAAAGCAGATGGAAAAATCGCAGCGTGAGTACTATCTGAACGAGCAAATGAAAGCCATTCAGAAAGAGCTCGGCGAGATGGACGATGCGCCGGATGAAAACGAAGCGCTGAAGCGTAAGATCGACGCGGCGAAGATGCCGAAAGAGGCGAAAGAGAAAGCTGAAGCTGAGTTGCAGAAGCTGAAAATGATGTCTCCGATGTCGGCGGAAGCGACCGTTGTACGCGGCTATATTGAGTGGATGGTGCAGGTTCCGTGGAATGCCCGCAGCAAGGTCAAAAAAGACCTGCGTCAGGCCCAGGAGATCCTGGATACCGACCACTACGGCCTGGAACGTGTGAAAGACCGCATTCTTGAGTACCTCGCGGTACAGAGCCGAGTGAACAAAATCAAAGGCCCAATCCTGTGCCTGGTAGGGCCTCCAGGGGTGGGTAAAACCTCTCTGGGCCAGTCCATCGCCAAAGCGACAGGGCGTAAGTACATCCGTATGGCGCTGGGCGGCGTGCGTGATGAAGCGGAAATCCGCGGTCACCGCCGTACCTACATCGGTTCCATGCCGGGCAAGCTTATCCAGAAAATGGCGAAAGTGGGCGTCAAAAACCCGCTGTTCCTGCTCGATGAGATCGACAAAATGTCTTCAGACATGCGTGGCGATCCGGCGTCGGCGCTGCTGGAAGTGCTTGATCCAGAGCAGAACGTGGCGTTTAGCGATCACTACCTGGAAGTGGATTACGACCTGAGCGATGTGATGTTCGTGGCGACGTCGAACTCCATGAACATTCCGGCACCGCTGCTGGACCGTATGGAAGTGATCCGTCTGTCCGGTTATACCGAAGACGAGAAGCTGAACATTGCCAAACAGCACCTGCTGCCGAAGCAGATTGAGCGTAACGCGCTTAAAGCCAACGAGCTGACCGTTGAGGACAGCGCCATTGTCGGCATTATTCGTTACTACACCCGTGAAGCGGGTGTGCGTAGCCTCGAACGTGAGATCTCTAAGCTGTGCCGTAAGGCGGTGAAACAGCTGCTGCTGGATAAGAGCCTGAAGCACATTGTGATTAACGGCGACAATCTGCATGCGTACCTGGGCGTTCAACGCTTCGACTACGGTCGCGCAGACAACGAAAACCGTGTTGGTCAGGTGACCGGTCTGGCATGGACGGAAGTGGGCGGCGATCTGCTGACCATCGAAACCGCCTGTGTTCCGGGCAAAGGCAAGCTGACCTACACCGGTTCGCTGGGTGAAGTGATGCAGGAGTCCATCCAGGCGGCGCTGACCGTGGTGCGCGCGCGTGCGGAAAAACTGGGTATCAACCCTGATTTCTACGAAAAACGCGATATTCACGTTCACGTTCCGGAAGGGGCGACGCCGAAAGATGGCCCAAGCGCGGGTATTGCCATGTGTACTGCGCTGGTTTCCTGCCTGACAGGTAATCCGGTTCGTGCTGATGTGGCCATGACCGGTGAAATTACGCTGCGTGGTCAGGTACTGCCTATCGGCGGATTAAAAGAAAAACTGCTGGCGGCACACCGCGGTGGGATCAAAACCGTATTGATCCCTTACGAGAATAAACGCGATCTGGAAGAGATTCCGGACAACGTTATTGCCGATTTGCAGATCCATCCGGTGAAACGCATTGAGGAAGTTCTGACTCTCGCACTGCAAAATGAACCGTCCGGAATGCAGGTTGTAACTGCAAAATAGTGACCTCGCGCAAAGAGCGCCAATAAAAACAAGGCTGGTAAGTCATTTCGTACTTGCCAGCCTTTTTTTGTATAGCTAATTTAGATTGCTGATTGGGTTAGCCATCAACAACGGGTGTTGTAAGGTCATAGCAGGACTGATATAACTGCTGCGCGGTCGCGCTGTGAAGGATTCAGGTGCGATATAAATTATAAAGAGAGGAAGAGAACAGTGAATAAATCTCAACTGATTGACAAAATTGCTGCGGGTGCTGATATTTCTAAAGCGGCAGCTGGACGTGCTTTAGATGCTTTAATTGCTTCTGTTACTGAATCTCTGCAAGCTGGGGACGACGTTGCACTGGTAGGCTTCGGTACTTTTGCGGTTAAAGAGCGTGCAGCCCGTACTGGCCGCAACCCTCAGACCGGCAAAGAGATCACCATTGCTGCCGCTAAAGTGCCGGGTTTCCGTGCAGGTAAAGCGCTGAAAGACGCAGTAAACTGATTGCTTTCCCGCTCCAGGGAAGCTGAAAAGTACAAGGGCGCATCGTTTGATGTGCCTTTTTTGTTTGTCCAGACCTGATTTGTGCGAGTTTATGCGAGTTGTGGGCTGACAATTGCCCTGTTTTCTTGTCACAATACGCTTTTACGCGCGACGGTCAGGATTTTCCGTCAGCGTCAGGTAACCAGTCACCTACAGCGGAGTGTTGTTACACCATGATGGACAGCTTACGCACGGCTGCTAACAGTCTCGTGCTCAAGATTATTTTCGGTATCATTATCGTGTCGTTCATATTGACCGGTGTGAGTAGTTACCTCATCGGCGGTGGCGCGAACTACGCCGCAAAAGTGAATGGCCAGGAAATTAGCCGTGGGCAGTTCGAGAACGCTTTTGCTGGTGAACGTAACCGCATGCAGCAACAGCTGGGCGACCAATACTCTGAACTTGCAGCCAACGAAGGCTATATGAAAAACCTGCGTCAGCAGACGCTAAACCGCCTTATTGACGAGGCGCTGCTGGATCAGTACGCGAAAAGCCTGGGTCTGGGCATCAGCGATGAGCAGGTTAAAAAAGCCATCTTCTCGACGCAGGCTTTCCAGTCTAATGGGAAGTTCGACAACGCGCGTTACAACAGCATTGTTAACCAGATGGGTATGACGGCTGACCAGTACGCTCAGGCACTGCGTAACCAGTTGACCACGCAACAGCTGATCAACGCGGTGGTGGGCACCGATTTCATGCTGAAAGGTGAAACTGAAGAGCTGGCGGCACTGGTGGCGCAGCAACGCGTGGTGCGTGAAGCGACGATTGATGTCAACGCACTGGCAGCGAAACAGCAGGTTAGCGACGCTGAAGTTAATGCTTACTACGAGCAAAACAAGAACAACTTCATCTCTCCGGAACAGTTCCGCGTAAGCTATATCAAGCTGGATGCAGCGGCGATGCAGGAAAATGCGACTGACGCCGAGATCCAGTCTTATTACGACCAGCATCAGGATCAGTTCACTCAGCCGCAGCGTAACCGTTACAGCGTGATCCAGACCAAAACGGAAGCAGAAGCGAAAGCCGTGCTGGACGAGCTGAACAAAGGCGCTGATTTCGCCACCTTAGCGAAAGCAAAATCTACCGACATTATTTCTGCCAAAAACGGCGGTGATATGGGCTGGCTGGAAGAGTCAACTACCCCGGATGAGCTGAAAAATGCAGGCCTGAAAGAGAAAGGCCAACTGTCTGGTGTAATCAAATCCTCCGTCGGCTTCCTGGTGGCGCGTCTGGACGATGTTGTGGCGGCGAAAACCAAGCCGCTGGCTGACGTTCGTGATGATATCGCTGCGAAAGTGAAGCAGGAGAAAGCGCTGGATGCCTTCTATGCGCTGCAACAGAAAGTGAGCGATGCCGCAAGCAACGACAACGAATCACTGGCGGGCGCTGAGCAGGCTGCTGGCGTGAAAGCGGTTGAGACGGGCTGGTTCAGCCACGAAAACCTGCCGGAAGAACTGAACTTCAAACCGGTTTCAGATGCCATTTTCAATGGTGGTCTGGTCGGTGAGAATGGTACGCCGGGCAGTAACTCAGATATCATTACCGTTGACGGTGATCGTGCGTTCGTACTGCGCGTCAGCGAGCACAAAGCCGAGGCAGTGAAGCCCCTGGCGGAAGTGAAAGATCAGGTGGTGGCGCTGGTGAAACACAACAAAGCGGCACAGCAGGCAAAACTGGATGCAGAGAAAATTCTGGCCGACCTGAAAGCCGGTAAGAACGATGCGCTGAAAGCGGCTGGCCTGAGCTTTGGCGAAGCAAAAACGCTGAGCCGTACCGGTCAGGATCCTGTCAGCCAGGCGGCGTTTGGTCTGAGCCTGCCGGCGAAAGACAAACCTGTCTTTGGCACCACGACCGATATGCAGGGTAACGTGGTGGTTCTGGCACTGGATGAAGTGAAAGCCGGCACGCTGCCAGACGCGCAGAAGAAGGCCATGGTTCAGGGAATTACCCAGAACAATGCCCAGATTGCTTTCGAAGCGTTGATGAGCAACCTGCGTAAAGAAGCCAAAATCAAGCTGGGTGATGTGGTCACTCAGGAGCAATAATTACGTGTCTGCTCGCAGATTTTCGTAACGTTCTGCAAAAACTAAAGGCCGCTTTCGCGGCCTTTTCCATTTCTGCAATCTGCTGTTTGTCCCTGTTTTCCCGTGCGGCTATCGTGGCATGGCTGTCAACAAACAAGGAGAAAACAGCATGAAATGTGGAATCAAAGCACTGTTAATTACACTGGCTATTGCCACTTCCGGGATGAGTGCGGGCGCGCTGGCGGCGTCACCCTCATCTAAAGCCCAGGCTGCACAAACTCAGGCCGATGCAACGTCACAAGGTCAGGTTAAAGCCAACGCGACGGCCAGCACGAAAGCCATTGAGGACGAGGGTACGCGGGTCAGTATTAATACTGCCTCTGCGGACGATCTTGCCCGCGTAATGAATGGCGTGGGCCTCAAAAAAGCGCAGGCCATCGTCAGCTATCGTGAAGAGTATGGTCCTTTCAAAACCCTTGACGATCTCAAGCAGGTGCCGGGTATGGGCAGCGCGCTGGTTGAGCGCAATCTCGCACACCTGACGCTGTAATCGCGTAATCACTTGCACTGCGGCAAAAATTTGCCAGGATAAAGAGGTCATACCAGTTATGACCTCTGAACCTATAACAACGAAAGGCTATTGCGCTATGCAGACACAAATCAAAGTCCGTGGTTATCACCTCGATGTTTACCAGCACGTCAATAACGCCCGCTACCTCGAATTTCTTGAAGAGGCGCGCTGGGACGGCCTGGAGAACAGCGAAAGCTTCCAGTGGCTAACCGCACACAACATCGCGTTTGTGGTCGTCAATATCAACATTAACTACCGCCGCCCGGCTGTGCTGGGGGATGTGCTCACCGTGACCAGTGAGGTCCAACAACTGAATGGCAAAAGTGGTGTATTGAGCCAGGTCGTTACGCTGGAGCCAGAAGGGCAGATTGTGGCCGATGCGCTGATCACCTTTGTCTGTATCGATCTCAAAACCCAGAAAGCGTTGCCGCTGGAAGGGGAGTTGCGCGAAAAGCTGGAGCTGATGATCGCGTAAATTTTTGTCTTTTATAAAAGACAAGAAGGGTTTTCAGGGATAAAATCATGAACAGGGACTACGTTGTTAAACGTTACCGAACCCGCGACGGAAAAATACCGTTTGAGGATTGGGTAGCAAAGTTGAGACGAAAGGATCCGGAGCTGGCGTTTCGGATCCTTCTGCGAATCGACCGCGCTGAGAAGGGGAATTTTGGCGATTACCGTTATCTCAGAGAGGGTGTCTGGGAGTTGAAGGTTGATTGTGGTCCCGGTTATCGAGTCTATTTTGCGGTCCAGCATCGGGAAATCTTATTGTTGCTGATCGGCGGTGACAAAAAGAGCCAGAAAGCGGATGTGATGCTGGCAATAGATTACTGGAAAGATCATCAAAAGGATAAACTCCATGAGCAAAAGTGAGCGAAAATTCTCAAGTACCGTCAGCCATGATGAAGCTGTAGTCAAAATGCTGCGCGAAAATCCTTCTTACGCGCAACTCTATCTGCAAATTGCACTGGATGAAATTTACGAGGACCAGGGGATCCCAGCCTATTTGATTGCCCTCAGACGCGTTATCGAAGCGCGCGGCGGTATTGGAGAGATTTCAGCCAAAGCGGGGCTTTCACGTCAGCAGCTATACCGTACCCTGTCCGAAAATGGTAACCCAACGCTGACTACACTGATGAAAATTACCCGTGCTGCCGGTGTAAAACTGTTCGACAGCACGGTCAGGTAGCCCTTATTTCAGCCCGGTCTTTTTCTGCATTGCGGCCATAACGCCCGCTTTATCCGCAAAATAATGATTCAGACCGTTCGCGCGCAGGTTACAGGCGGCACACTGCCCACAGCCGTCCCCTTTAATGCCGTTGTAGCAGGTCAGGGTCTCGTTGCGAACGACATCCAGCTTGCCCCAGTAGTCGGCCAGCGCCCAGGTTTCAGCCTTATCCAGCCACATCAGCGGCGTTTCGAAGCGGGTCTCTTTTGCCATTCCCAGATCGACGGCGTGATTGAGTGCTTTCACGAATTCATCCCGGCAGTCCGGGTAGCCAGAGAAGTCGGTTTCGCACACGCCCGTGATCACCGCTTCGGCCTTCACCTGATAAGCGTATATTGCCGTCAGGGTCAGGAAGAGAATGTTGCGGCCCGGTACGAAGGTGTTCGGAATGCCGCTGGCATCAGGTTCGTAATCAGGCACCGGAATGCTGTCGCGGGTGAGGCTGCTGACGGCCAGTTCATTTAACAGCGTCACGTCCAGCACTTTATGAGCGCGGGCGCCCAGTTTGAGAGCCAGTTCACGAGCGACATCGATTTCAGCGCGATGACGCTGACCATAATCAAAAGTGACGCAGTGCACTTCATCATACTGGTGAAGCGCCTGAATCAGGCAGGTGGTGGAATCTTGTCCTCCGCTGAACACGACGACGGCACGTTTCATAGATCATCTCGACAGTTACAGTAAAAGCGTCATGTTAACGCCTGGCTAAAGCGGCGACCAGCTTCTTCACGCGTTTGGTGGAGGAAGCCAGGCTTCGGTGAAGTCAAACCAGCCGCGAGTGTTAAGGCATATGCCGTTGACGCCCGGAGGCGCGCTGATTTGATACTGGTAGTTAAAGAGCGGCGTCAGGACGGCTGTCTCCATTAACCGGCTGAATATAGCCTGAAGTCCTGCGTGTCGGTCACGCTCGTCGGCCTGCGACTGCACCGCATCCAGCGTGGCCTGCAAATGGGCGAATGCCGGTGCGCTCAGCAGATGCGGCCAGAGCGCATCGCAGCGGAGCCACTGCTCAAGCGTGTACGCCGGCGCTTCGCCAATCAGTCTGTCTCCCATCATGATGTCTGCATCGGCAAGCTGCTGGCACCCGTCCCACGTTTTGGCGTCGTGAAAGATGACGGTCAGTTCACAACCCTGCCGCGCAAGGTATGCTTTTAACTGGCTGGCCATGGTGTGAAGCTCAACCGGCAGGTGGTAGACCAGCGTCAATGCCTCTGGCAGCGCAACGTCGGTTAAATCAGGCCACTGGGGGATCGCCCAGCCGGGAAGCAGTTCCTCGGTAGGAGTGATGAGTCCTTCGTTCAGGGGAAGCGTGTGCAGCAGCGTTGAGAGATGAATGATATTAATCAGCCGCTTTGCCTGAAGTTCGCTCAGACGTGGACTCTGTTTTAGCGTGAGGTAGCAGAAGCCCAGACTGGTGCTGTTACTCACCAGCCGCAGGCTGGCCAGTTCGTCGGCCTCGCCAATAGCGATTTGCACCGGGTGGCGACAGCTGGTGCCCAGACTGTAGTCAAAAAGCTGGGGCGTGATCCAGTACTCGATAGCCTTAAGCAACGGATGGCCAAGATGATACTGCTCGTGGCTTTCCAGACGCACCAGTTCAGGCTCAAAAACGCTTAGCCGGAAGGGACCGCTGCCTACCACAGGGTAATCGGGATGCGCCAGACGGCTACAGTAGGTTGCCAGCCTGTGCGCCAGCCAGTAGTCAGGTTGATGGAGAATAAACGTCAGGCACTGCGGGTGCGTGGTTTCGATACGTAAGACGCTGCGGAACAGCGTGCCCATGCCGGGCTGCAATAACAGCGCCGTCAGGCTTTGCCGGAGCTGTGCCGTCTCTATTTTATCGCCGTTATGCCAGTGCAGGGTGGAGCGAATGTAGAAATGCCAGCGCAGGCCGTCAGCAGAGACTTCCCAGTGATGCGCCAGATCGCCCGTGGGTTCACTGCTGTTACCATTAAAACGCGTCAAACCAGAGAATACCTGTCCCGCCAGATGCTGCTCCGCCCGGCCAGGGAGAAACCCCGGCTGAAGCGGCTCCAGCGAGCGATAGTAGGGAATACGCAGCGTCGGCGTGTCGTTCTGCCACTGTCCGCCCATAAACGGATGCAGCAGCGATCGCAAATCTTCAGGCGCGAGCTGGGCCAGCTCCAGCGCGTTGTGCTGCTGTCCACTTTTCAGGGCCTCTTCCATCATCGTATTACGCAACGAATCCGGGGTGACGTGAAAGCGTAATTCCCCACGCTTACCTCGTCCGGAGCGGGCGTGCCAGCTTAGCCAGCCCGCCTCCTGCGCCTGGCGCAGCAGGGTGCGAACATGTCGCTCGCTGCAAAAGCAGCGGCTGGCAAGTTCACTGATGGTCACCTGCTGCGGTGCACCGACAGACGGGTGCCACAGACGCTGATACTGGTTAAGACGGTTAAGCTGGCGCATGAAAAACCCGGAACAATAATTATCATCTATTCACTATTACTTCCGTATATCCCACGTAATACTGATGCACAAGTTAACCGCATCACATTTCGGGAGTAATCATGGCTCGGCTCGCTGCATTTGATATGGACGGCACGCTGTTAATGCCGGATCACCGTTTAGGGGAGAAAACCCTGAACACTCTTAAGCGCCTGCGCGAGCGTGAAGTTACCCTGACGTTTGCTACTGGTCGTCATGTGCTGGAGATGCGCCATCTGCTGGGGACATTTGCCCTCGATGCGTTCTTGATCACCGGCAACGGAACGCGCATTCACTCCGTCGACGGCGATGTGCTGCACCGTCAGGATCTGAATCCGGAGGTGGCGGACATTGTCCTGCACAGCACCTGGGATACGCAGGCCAGCGTGCATGTTTTTAATGATGAAGGCTGGTTTACCGGGCGTGAGATCCCGGCCTTGCTGCACGCACACGTTTACAGCGGCTTTAAATATCAGCTTATCGATTTGCGCCGCATTCCGGCACACAAGGTGACCAAGATCTGCTTCTGTGGCGATCACGACGATCTCTGCCGTCTGCGTATTCAGCTTAACGAGGCGCTGGGCGAACGGGCGCACCTGACCTTCTCGGCGGTGGACTGTCTTGAAGTGCTGCCGGTGGGCTGTAACAAAGGATCCGCGCTGGCGGTGCTGAGCGATCATCTTGGGCTGACGATGCAGGACTGTATGGCCTTTGGTGACGCCATGAACGACCACGAGATGCTGAGCAACGTAGGTCGTGGGCTGATTATGGGGAACGCGATGCCGCAGCTTATCGCCGCGCTCCCGCATTTACCGGTTATCGGACACTGTCGTAACGAAGCGGTGTCCCATTTTTTGACGCATTGGCTGGACAAAAATAACCTCCCGTATTCCCCCGAATAGTGAGACCCTTCCAGCAAGCCAGGCTAAGCCTGGCTTTTTTTATTTCACCAGCTGCGAAATCTGCGCTTTCCACGGCTCAACATCGCCAATATTGGCCTGCACCCATTCTGCGTTGTAATAGGTGTCCAGGTATCGCTCCCCGCTGTCGCACAGCAGCGTGACGACAGAGCCGGTACGGCCTTCTTCACGCATCCTCGCGGCCAGCTGTAGCGCGCCCCACATATTGGTGCCGGTAGAAGCCCCGACTTTACGGCCAAGCTGTGTCTCCAGCCAGTGCGCCGTCGCGACGCTGGCGGCATCCGGCACGCGGAGCATCTCATCCACAACGTCCGGAATGAACGAGGGTTCGACGCGCGGGCGACCAATCCCTTCGATCTTGCTCCCCACGGGGCTGCGCAGGCTCGCATCGCGGGATTGCCAGTAATCGAGGAACACCGAGTTTTGCGGGTCAACCACCATCAGCTGCGTATCATAACCCTGACAGCGGATATAACGTCCGATGGTGGCGGAGGTTCCGCCCGTGCCCGCGCTCATCACAATGTAAGAGGGGACAGGATGCGGCTCATGGGTCATCTGGCGGAAAATGCTGTCCGCAATGTTATTATTGCCGCGCCAGTCGGTGGCGCGTTCGGCGAAGGTGAACTGGTCCATATAGTGACCATTCAGCTCGCGGGCCAGCATTTCGGAGGCCGCATAGATTTCGCAGGCACTGTCCACAAAGTGGCAGCGTCCGCCGTAAAATTCGATCTGTTCAACTTTACGTTTCGCCGTGCATGAGGGCATCACGGCGATAAACGGCAGACCCAACAGGCGGGCAAAGTAGGCTTCGGAGACGGCAGTTGATCCGGACGACGATTCAATAATCGTGGTGCCTTCTTTAATCCAGCCGTTACATAAACCGTATAAAAAGAGTGAACGCGCCAGGCGATGCTTCAGGCTACCGGTAGGATGGGTACTTTCATCTTTCAGATAGAGCTGAATACCGGGAAATCCCGGCAGAGGCAGGCGTATTAAGTGGGTGTCTGCCGAGCGCTGATAGTCGGCATTTATTTCGCTGATGGCATGTTTAACCCAGGTGCTATTCATCGTAGTTATCCGTTTGTCATTTTGTGCCCAGCATAGCGAAAAGCACAGAAAAAATTGTTGCTATCTGACCTTTAAAATAGAATGTAAGGAGAATAATTTTCTCTTCTAGGTGGCTATGTTAGATAAAATTGACCGTAAGCTGCTTTCTTTGCTGCAAAGCGACTGTACCCTCTCTTTGCAGGCGCTGGCAGATGCCGTTAATCTGACCACCACACCGTGCTGGAAGCGCCTCAAGAAGCTGGAAGATGATGGCATTCTGCTGGGACGTGTGGCGCTGCTGGATCCCGAAAAACTGGGGCTTGGACTGACCGCCTTCGTCCTGATAAAAACGCAGCATCACAGCAGCGAATGGTACTGCCGCTTCGTCACGCAGGTTTCCGACATGCCCGAGGTGCTCGGCTTCTGGCGCATGGCGGGGGAATACGACTATCTGATGCGCGTTCAGGTGGCAGACATGAAGCGCTACGATGATTTTTACAAGCGGCTGGTCAATAGCGTACCGGGCTTGTCCGATGTCACCTCCAGCTTCGCCATGGAACAGATTAAATACACCACAGCGTTACCCATTGAATAACTTCTTAAAATACCTTCAGGAAAAGACCGCGTGCGATTATTTGCCCAATTAAGCTGGTACTTTCGTCGGGAGTGGCAACGCTACCTCGGCGCAGTGGCCCTGCTTATTATCATTGCCATTCTGCAACTGATCCCCCCCAAAGTGGTGGGCTACGTCGTGGATGGCGTTAGCGAACAACATTACACCGCCGCACGGGTGATGATGTGGGTCGGTACGCTGGTGCTGACGGCCGTGGTGGTTTACCTGCTGCGTTATGTCTGGCGCGTGCTACTGTTCGGTGCGTCCTATCAGCTTGCCGTTGAGCTGCGCGAGGACTTTTACCGTCAGCTGAGCCGCCAGCACCCTGAGTTTTATCTGCGTCACCGTACCGGGGATCTCATCGCCCGCGCCACTAACGATGTAGACCGCGTGGTGTTTGCCGCCGGTGAAGGGGTGTTAACGCTGGTGGATTCCCTGGTGATGGGCTGTGCGGTATTAATTGTGATGTCTACGCAAATTAGCTGGGAGCTCACGCTGCTGGCGCTGCTGCCAATGCCGCTGATGGCGCTGGCAATTAACCGCTACGGCGAGCAGCTCCATGAACGCTTTAAGCTGGCGCAGGCGGCGTTCTCGTCGCTGAACGATCGCACCCAGGAGAGCATGACCAGCATCCGCATGATCAAAGCGTTTGGTCTGGAAGACCGTCAGTCCGCACTGTTTGCCGCCGACGCCGCCGATACCGGCGCGAAAAACATGCGCGTGGCGCGTATTGATGCCCGTTTCGATCCGACAATTTATATTGCGATTGGTATGGCGAACCTGCTGGCGGTGGGCGGCGGCAGCTGGATGGTGGTGCGAGGCACCATGACCCTCGGGCAGTTAACCAGCTTTGCGATGTACCTTGGGCTGATGATCTGGCCAATGCTGGCGCTGGCCTGGATGTTTAATATCGTTGAACGTGGGAGCGCCGCTTACAGCCGTATCCGCGCCATGCTGGCGGAAGTGCCGGTCGTGAACGATGGCAGCGAGCCGGTACCGGAAGGTCCGGGTATTCTCAAGGCTGATATCCGCGCCTTTATCTACCCGCAAACGGAACATCCGGTGCTTGAGAACGTCAGTTTCACGCTGCGTCCTGGTCAGATGCTGGGCATCTGCGGCCCGACGGGCTCCGGTAAAAGCACCATTCTGTCACTGATTCAGCGCCATTTTGACGTGAGCGAAGGCGATATCCGTTTCCACGACATCCCTCTGCCACGTCTGCTGCTGGATGACTGGCGCAGCCGCCTGGCGGTCGTCAGCCAGACGCCGTTTTTGTTTTCAGACACCATTGCCAACAATATTGCGCTCGGGTGTCCGACGGCGACACAGGACCAGATCGAGCACGTGGCGCGTCTGGCCAGCGTCCACGAGGATATTCTGCGCCTGCCGCAGGGCTACGACACGGAAGTGGGTGAGCGGGGCGTTATGCTCTCCGGCGGACAAAAACAGCGTATCTCTATTGCCCGCGCGCTACTGCTGGACGCTGAGATCCTGATTCTGGATGATGCGCTGTCCGCGGTTGACGGGCGTACTGAACATCAAATTCTGCATAACCTTCGCCAGTGGGGAGAGGGGCGCACGGTCATCATCAGCGCGCACCGTCTGTCGGCGCTTACCGAAGCCAGTGAAATTCTGGTGCTTCAGCACGGACATATTGCCCAGCGTGGTCAGCATGAGCAGCTCGCCGGGCAGACCGGCTGGTATCGGGATATGTACCGCTATCAACAGCTTGAAGCCGCGCTGGATGAGGAGGTGGCCGATGCGTAAGTTTGGACAGATGTGGCCGACGTTAAAACGGCTGCTGGCCTATGGCTCACCGTGGCGCAAACCGCTTTCCATCGCCGTGCTGTTGCTGTGGATCGCCGCGATTGCGGAGGTGACCGGTCCGCTGCTTATCAGCTATTTCATCGATAACATGGTAGCGAAAAGCTATTTGCCTCTCGGCCTGGTCGCCGGGCTGGGCGTGGCGTACGTCGGGCTACAGCTGACGGCGGCAGGGCTGCATTACGCGCAGTCACTGCTCTTTAACCGGGCCG
>NZ_QFRV01000212.1:0-2022 GCF_004136805.1 Enterobacter cloacae complex sp. GF14B | reverse complement strand
CAGAAGAAGAAGAAAACACACAAGGAAGATATTTCAAAAAGCAACAAATTCAAATCCCATTTCAAAGACCAACATAGGGACTGGTGACAACCCCGTATATATGAACAACACTGAAGAGGATTCTAATTCAGGTGAAACCATGGAGACCAAAACGACCACTAGGAAAGAAACCAACAAGAAAGATCGTCATGAGCCACAATGGCCAGGACCCAAGAAGAAGATAGGAACTTATCCAAACCCTACAGAGGAGATCGAGCGAGTCAAGCAATTAAGGAGTTTGGTAGAAGATACCCAAAGGGATCTAGAGCCAGCACCTAGGCAGATCCAGATTACAGACACAGTGTTCCCTACACAACAACAACCTCACAAAGTCCATAGACCCCTAGCCATACCTAGTGTCATCCAAGAAGAAAGTGACTTAAAGTCATGGGAAAGTGGGCGTACTCACTTCTTGTTGGAAAGAATGTTTATAGAGGGACTACCTGACCCTATCAAAGAAATGGAGATCCCATCTTCCCCACGTCAAGGGGCTGAAGCCCAAAAGGTGCCGTTAAATATTGCCAAATTGATGGATTTCATGGCTTCAGAAGTTAGAACCACCATCATGTCCAAACTATATAAAGACCCTGAGATAGTCTCAGCTCTTCGAGCCTTCCTCAATGGAGAACTGAAGTTTGGGCTACCACAATTTTCACAGATGGATGGAGCTGGGGAGATGCCAATAGAGTAGGAACACTTAGATCCACAACCCAACCTAGATGAGAACCTTGTTATAGAAATACCTGTTAACAAGTTGGGACAATACTTTGAGGGTGATGAATCCAATGCGACTATACCAATCACTACCAAGGGATTAACTGTGAAGGGAATCCTTGATGGTGGCGCTGGGGTTAGCATTGTGACTAAAAATTGCTGGGAAACTATGGGAAGACCTCACCTTGTGACCACAACCATAGTAGTAAAGATGGCCAATGGGTCTATCGTTAAACCTATTGGGATGCTAGAAGATCTCAAGATCAAGGTCTTTGGACATAAAATAAGAATTACCTTCAATTGTTATGGATTTCTCCAAGCACACTATGGCATCTGAGATGATCTTAGGACGTCCTTTCATGAGGGAAGAAAAAATGGTGCATGACTGGTCTAAAAACCATGTCTACTTGCAGTTCCAAGATTCTGTCATTCGAGTGGATCTTGTGACTTATCGAGCTCATCCTCTAGGAAACAGGTTTATAATTGATTGTATATCTGACACAACAGTTCACTCGGCCCCATTACAGTATTGTTACACGTGTAAAGCACACACTGATGTTGGGGAATATTCTCCTTATATAGATGTACTACATGGGATGACTGAGTCGGACAATGTGGATTGGGTCCACCTAGCAGCAACCATAGACACTTGGGGAAATAGGGGGACAACCTGGGTAACACCTGAGGGGGATGAAATGCCCGTACCCTTAAATATGCTACAAGCAATGCATATAGCTTCTGACAAGACTCATCCTAATATAACAAAGAAAACATACAAGTGGGTCCCTAAAGCTTCTTTAGCGACCATAGCTAGTGCTAAAAAACAGAAGCCTTGTAAGAAACGTCCCACTCGCCCCAAGAAATGTAAGGAAACGTGGCGTTGGATTCCTAAACGACTATTGGAAGCCCAAGGCTACTATGAAGGAAATGATCAAATCTGGGTGCCAAAACGTAAATTGTACTCTTACCTGTCACCTGGCCCATGTAAACCCAATCCTGTGGCTCCAAAACAAATTGAAAATCGCGGAAAGGAAAAAATCATGGAATGTTACACACCCGATCTAGAGCTAGTTTGGGTACCAAAGAAAGAACGATTTGTTCCACCTAGCTCAGGAAGAGGGGGATCCCATGAAGCCTCTAGCTCCTCGTGTAATGCATCCATAGATGTAAAAGCTTCTCCACAGCCTCCACCTACAATAGTGGACCTCCATGAAGCTACAAAGCAATTCACACCTCCTAGTGTTCAAGAATCACCTGATGATACACTTC
>NZ_QFRV01000211.1:0-2033 GCF_004136805.1 Enterobacter cloacae complex sp. GF14B | reverse complement strand
CCGATCTCGTTTATTGCCCTTGTCGCGCCGCATATCGCGCGGCGACTTAGCGGCACCGCGCGCTGGGGATTAACCCAGGCGGCGCTGTGCGGTGCAGTATTACTGCTGGCCGCCGATCTCTGCGCCCAGCGGCTGTTTACGCCTTATCAACTGCCGGTGGGCGTGGTGACCGTCAGCCTCGGCGGGATTTACCTCATCGTCTTGCTCGTTCAGGAGTCACGCAAGAAATGACAGATTTAACCACCCGCTTGCGCGGCGAAAACTTGACCCTCGGCTACGGCAAAAAAATCATTGCCCGGGACTTATCCGTCGCCATTCCGGACGGCCACTTCACCGCCATTATCGGGCCAAACGGCTGCGGCAAATCAACATTGCTGCGCACGCTGAGCCGCCTGATGTCGCCGGTTGAGGGCAGCGTGTTCCTCGACGGGGAGCAGATCCAGCGCTTCGCCAGCAAAGAGGTGGCGCGCCGAATTGGGCTGCTGGCGCAAAACGCCACCACGCCGGGGGATATTACCGTGCAGGAGCTGGTCTCCCGCGGGCGCTATCCGCACCAGCCGCTGTTTACCCGCTGGCGCAAGGAGGACGACGAGGCCGTGAAGCGCGCGATGCAGGCGACGGGCATCACCGAGCTGGCCCAGCAAAGCGTCGATACCCTCTCCGGCGGACAGCGCCAGCGCGCGTGGATCGCAATGGTGCTGGCGCAGGAAACCTCGATCATGCTGCTGGACGAGCCGACGACCTGGCTGGATATCAGCCATCAGATTGACCTGCTGGAGCTGCTGAGCGAGCTGAACCGTACGCAGGGGTACACCCTGGCGGCGGTGTTGCACGACTTAAACCAGGCGTGCCGCTACGCGACGCATCTGATTGCGCTGCGCGACGGCGAGATTGTGGCGCAGGGCGCGCCGAAGGAGATTGTTACGCCAGAGCTGATCGCGCGGATCTACGGCATGCGCTGCATGATTATTGACGATCCGGTGGCGGGTACGCCGTTGGTGGTGCCGCTTGGAAAACGTGCGGTCTGATGCCCTCACCCCGGCCCTCTCCCACAGGGAGAGGGAGCAAACCATCCCCTCTCCCCGTGGGAGAGGGTTAGGGTGAGGGGCATTTGCACTATCCTAAAATTTCCTTCAGTACCGGCCCAATTTTCTCAAACGCCTGCGGTGAAATAATATCCACGTGAGCGCAGTCCTGGCTGTAGACCTCCAGCTCGCCCACCCACGGCGCCCACGCGGCCTGAGGATCCAGGGTTCGCGTTCGCTCGGCGACAAACAGCGTCGCTTTACCGTCAAAGCGCGCGCTGTGCGCGGTGGTGAGCAGCCGCACCGCGTCGGCGAAGTTGCCCTCAATGGCGTTAAACAGCTCGCTGGAGCCCTGCCCCGGCTGGGCGGCGATAAACGCCTGACGCTCGCGCTCGTTCTCTGCCAGCACCGCCGGGTCGAGGCCGTTAGCCTCTTTCTCCGCCCAGTTCTGGGTTTCCGGCGGCCAGGTATCCAGCAGGCCGAGGAACGCCACTGCTTCACCCTGCTCGCGCAGGCGGGCCGCAATGCCCTGCGCCAGCGTGCCGCCGAGGGAATAGCCGAACAGGTAATACGGCCCCTGCGGCTGCTGCTTACGCAACGTGTTCAGATGATGTTCGATCACCCCATCGAGATCCGCGCACTGCTGCATCGGGCCGTTTGGCCGCGGCGACTGAATGCCGACGATGGACCAGCGCGGGCTGAGGTAGCGCGCCAGGACGCTAAACTGCCAGGCAAAGCCGGACGCCGGATGGAAGCAGAACAGCGTCGGGCCGTTGCTTTCACGCAGCGGCAGAAGGGTTTCATACCCCAGACGCTGCGCCTGTTCGTCGCTCATCTGCGAGTCCAGCAGGGCGCTAAGCTTGCTTACCGTCGAGGCGACCATAATCTGCCCCGGCGTGACCTTACGGCTGAACGCACGGCTGAGCTGAGCCGCGAGGCGCATCGCCAGCAGCGAGTGGCCGCCGAGGGCAAAGAAATCGGCCTCGATATCGTTCACCGCGCAGCCCA
>NZ_QFRV01000210.1:0-2045 GCF_004136805.1 Enterobacter cloacae complex sp. GF14B | reverse complement strand
AATTTCAACGTGTAATTCGTAGAATTTTAGGTCCTCTTAGGTTGGCAGAGATAAATGCATCAGTAAATCCTTTTATTTTGCCTCTCATTAGGTACGACCTTAGTTTGGACGTCTATATTTTTGTTTTGTTTTAAGCATTAGGTCATGCATAGACCATGGATAATGGCCCAAGAATAGAGGTTTTCCCCTTTCATTTCACTCCACACATTAGAATAAACATTGCAATTAGTAGAAAAATCCATTTTCAACAACGTATGGTGTTCATGTTTGGTGCCCAAAGAGTAGGAGAAATTCTCGCGTCACCAAACCCTGTCATCCTACCTCTTATTGATTATCATAGGTCATTTGATGTGAATATTTTTATTTTGTTGTAGAATAGATTGCAATTTAGAAAATATTATTGTGTAAATCTTTTAAAGAAAGAAAAAACAAAAACGCGTCACTTTGAAATCAATTCAATGGAGAGCCAACGCCAAATGTCTGGATATCCTCTTTTCTTTGGAGAGCCTGGAGAGGATGCAGAATTATTTTTAGCAAATTTCAAGATGTCTTGCCGTATCAAGAGGATAGTAACCGATCAAGAACGTGTAGAAATGTTTGAGGTGGTCCTTAGGAAAGATGCTAGTACTTGGTTTGACTCTTTGCCTGAGGAAGTTAAGGGGAATTACACAGAAGTTTTGAATCGTTTTAAGAGATACTTCTTTGATCCCCAAAACACTCAAAAACTATGGCAAGACATTGTTTCTCATAAGCAAAAAGACTTAGATGACTACTACTTGTACAAGCAAGAGTTTCTACGTCTTTGGGCTCTATGGATACGAAATGTTGCTAACCCTGGTGATGGTGCAGAATTTCTAAAGAAGGAGAGGTTCATAGCCGGACTCTTTCCTGACCTTAAGGTAAAAGTTGAGGTGGGTGCACCTGCCACCTTTGATGCAGCTCAAACTAGGGCTGCTGAGAAATATAGGAAACTCAAGTGCTTAAGGGGAGAGGTTCCAATAGAAGATCTTAGACCCAAAGGTAAGTCACAAGCATCAACATCTAGGGAGCTTCCTGAGGTAACGGCGGAAGTGATTGAGAAGTTAAATGAATCTTTAAGCAGCCTGTCAATTCACCTTGCACAAGCTGTAGATCCAAAGGGACAAGCAAAGAAGTCTGAAGAGCGAGATTCACAACTTAGGAGAGTCTTGCAATGTTGGAATTGGGTGAGTCTGGACATGGGATGTATAATTGTCCTTGGCGTCGTGGGGAGCCAGGGAGACCTAACTTGAATTACCCAGTGATGAATGCAGGTGAAGGAACTAGTCAGCAACCACGGCTTCTACAAAGGCCAAATGGAGCAAGACCACCTCCACAAGGAGTGGAAGGAGTTCCACCTTTGCCAGACCCAAATGTGCATGTGGTAGAGGTGACAAATTCAAATGAGGTTGACATGGAAGCAAATGGCATTAAGCGTGGCCGAGGGAAAGGTAAAGAGAAAGAAGGAGTTACATCACAAAGTGACCATGGACAAGAAAAGAAGGCAAAGGAGACCAAGGAAGCTAAGAGGACTCGACGTCGTATCAATCTCCAAGACTTCCCTCTTGGACATGGTATGGCTCCATACAACCTGTTGGAAGACATGAGAGGTAAGGGTCCTGATATCTCATGGCCTCAATTTCTTGCATTATGTCCACAAGTTAGGAGGGATTTAACAAGGGCAGTTAGCACTAGGAGAAAGGTAAAAGAGAGTGTTCCTGTTGTAAAAATTGCACATGCTGAAATGAATGAGGATATTACACCTGTGCTAGATTGTTACATCAAAGGAAGATTGGTTAGGAAAGGTCTAGTGGATGGGGGTGCACAAATTTGCATCATGACAGAGGGACTCATGCAAAAACTAGGCATGCACATCCATGAGACACCTGAAATCAAAGTCAAGATAGCCGTTTTTCAGCTCTCCATAATTGCCATAGTAAGTTACTCCACCCTACCAAATTCACCCAAACACTGTGGTTACCCTCACCCTTTCACTGTATAAAGGTGAGTGTGAGTTAGGGGACTTT
>NZ_QFRV01000209.1:0-2068 GCF_004136805.1 Enterobacter cloacae complex sp. GF14B | reverse complement strand
AACATAGTAGTCACACTCCATTCACAGATTGACCTTCAAACCACCTAGGGCTAAAACCTCCATAACCCAATGGATAGTAGGCTGGACATGTGGTGGATGTTAACTCAGTCAACGTTAGTTAACAGAAGCTGCTAAAGACTGAAGATATACAAATGTACATCTAAGATCAAAGTGAAGAAGCAGTAAAATTGGAGTTACACACTTTTCACATTTTTGCAAAATGGCCATGTATTGTAATTTCTCGATTTATTTACCCATTGTGATAATTGTAACGTGTTATGTGCTCAATAAGAGTTCCAAGATGTAAAGCATAGGTCACTTAGTGTACCTAGGTTGCAGATACAATAAGTGTGGAGCCTCAAAGGTCTTGGGCACCGGACATTACACATTTTAGACCTTGGCTAAGGTATAAAAGCCAACTTTGTAAAGATTTTGTTAAGTTTTTTGGATAAGAAATACACAGCGTGAGCTAACGGCGCTCACTTCTCTCCTTCTCGTGCTTCCTACTCTCTCTCCGGTTGTGTTTGTTGCATTACAACCGCAGGTAAGAGCTCTACGCATTGACGTAAGCAGTTCACAATATTTCGTAGCTTTTGGCGTCGCCGACCCGCGGCCTAATTTCATCATAACTAGGAATTTACACTTTCAAATCAAAAACTAAGCATAGGCGGGGTATTGGGGCATCATTGCTAAGCATTTAGATGCATTCTGGGTCGAAAACGACTAGGTCAAAAATCCACTGCTGTTAATAATCGCGATTTTGGAACTTGACCTAAAGTGGGGTTTGAGACCATAAGCATGTGTGCTTAGGTCTTATAAACTTGTCCTAGAAGTTTCGTTACGTTTGGATGTCATTTGATGCTGTAACGGATGTGATTTGTTTGCCGATGAGCGATTGGCTTTTGGTGATTTCAGTCACTTGAGTGTAGCTTGAGTTAGATGCGAGTTGTTAGTTGTTTTCCAAGAGATTGACAACCTCTTGTAGCCTCTATGCACTAGTCGAGTCAGCTTCGTCCCATGGTTTGACAAATTAATCGTGGTTCTCGCTAATACTGCAATAAGATAGGATGGTGAGGTTAGACACGCGTCCCACATTTGGCACCGCTGCCAAGGACGAATAGACCTAAACTAGGAAAAACACGAGCGTCTTGTGTAGTTGTCCATTAATATCTTTTACGTTCACCTAGAGTAAAACTTTCTTTTTAGAAACCGCATAGCTTAAGATTGTCGTCTTTTGCTGTGTAGAGGTAGCTTGGAAGTAATCGTACTTGTTGAGTGCCTTTAGGATTGTAGGATTGTAGAAATAGAGTAGGATTTTGAGGATGATTGATAGACGAGACAAGTCTTAAGATCAATGCTCAGAAAACCATAAAAAACAAGAAATGTTTGTGGACACTTTCCACAATCCCATTGCATGAGAATCTAGGAGTAGGGTAAGTAGGATCCGAGGTGGATTTCAGAACATTGCTCTCTCTGAAAGAATCAAGTGTGAGTTGTTATTGGAAGTTGTAGAATTTCAGGTCTACGGCTAGAAATAGCTTGAAAAGACTCGAATCCACTCAATCCGACTGGAGAGTAAGCCTGAGAGTTGTCCGAACCAGTGGGTAAGCTCAAAGACACTTCGAGGTAAAAATTTCAAGAGTTGGCCAAAACTCAGATTATTTACTTTTTCTTGGCATTTTAAGCCAAATTAAGTTTTTACTTGATTCATAGGCTAAAATAGCTCATATAAAGACTTTCTTTGAAAAAATTGTAAAAAAGTGTTCATTTCAAGCCTAAAGTTAATAATCACGATTATTAACTTTCTGCTCTAAATTGACCAAGGCTCATACCATTGACTCATTGCATGTGTACAAACAACTGTTGTAAAGGCCCAAGAGATTTGAATCACCAAACTGGCAAAAAACTAGGTAGAAACTAAAGTTTGTACTGACTTTCTAAATCTTGAGTGTAAATTTTCAAAAAAATTATCCAAACTTGTTGAAAATTTATTCATAGGCTTATATTGATGTGATAAACATGTGTACATGCTCAGTTGACCAAAAATATGCAAAAAGTTACCAATTAT
>NZ_QFRV01000208.1:0-2107 GCF_004136805.1 Enterobacter cloacae complex sp. GF14B | reverse complement strand
CCAGCGGCAGGCAACCGGTCAGCTGCAACACCTCACGCACAATTGACGGTTCCGGGTGACGCGTCCAGGGCGCACGCCCCATTCCAGCGATCTCCTCCACCTGCCAGTCAAATCCAGGCTGAGATTGCTGGCGCATCACCGCCCGATAGCGCGACAGCACCTGCGGATGCCATTCATCCAGCGCTTTTCCCGCCAGCGAACAGCCTCCGCTGTCGGGTTTCAGATAGCCGGTCAGCAGCCGCAGCAGCGTGGATTTCCCCGCGCCGTTGGGGCCGATCAATGTAACCAGCTCTCCCTGCGACAGTGACAGCGAAACGTTATCTGTCAGCGTGCGGCCAGACCGGGTAAAAGTCAGATTTTCAGCCGTATAACGTTCAGCCATGCTGTTCTCCACGACGAAAAATGAGCCATAAGAACCAGGGAGCGCCAAGGATACTGGTGAGCAGGCCGACCGGCATTTCTGCCGGGGCGACCATGGTGCGCGCGACCGTATCCGCCACCAGCAGCAGTAAAGCGCCCGCGAGTACCGTGCCGGGGAGGGTTGCCCGGTGATCGGCGCCCAACCACATGCGCATCAGGTGCGGCACCACGAGTCCGACAAAGCCAATCACGCCGCTGACGGCGACAGCCGCAGCGACCAGCAGGGCGCTGCATAACAGTAATATTCGCTGTACAAGAGCAACGTCCACGCCAAGGTAATGCGCTTCCTCTTCACCCAGTTGCAGTAAATTTAACGTACTGGCACAGCGCCAGATCGCCAGAGCGGCAGGCACCATCAGCGAGGTCACGGCGAGCAGCGTGGACCACTGTGCCTGACCAAGACTTCCCATTCCCCAGAGTGAAAGCTGACGCAGCTGGGCGTCATTGCTGACCCACGAAAGCACACCCACTGCCGCACCGCACAGGGCATTGATGGCGATACCCACCAGCAACAGACGTGACAGAGAGGTGTCATGCTGCTTGCTGAGCAGGAAGATCACGCCTGTGGCTGCCAGCGCCCCAAGAAATGCCGCCAGCATAGGGGCGTAAAGCATCACCAGCGCGGGCAGCGCGAGCGGGAGCACAACCCACAGGGCGACGGCCAGCGCCGCACCGCTGCTGATCCCGAGCAGGCCCGGGTCGGCAAGCGGATTGCGGAACAGCCCCTGCATGACGCAGCCGGCGAGCGCCAGCGACCCGCCAATCACCAGCGCCAGCAGCACGCGGGGCAGACGGATGGTGAGCCAGATATGGCGTAGCGTCTCATCGCTGCCGCTCCACAGCACGTTCACCGGCAGGCGTAACGCCCCAAAACCGGTAGCCATGATCGTCATGACGGTAAGCGACCCCGCCAGAAGCCATAACGATAACGTGATGCGCCGGGACATCAGGGCAGTTGCTCCGCTCTGGCACGCAGCTGTTGTATGGCTTTCGGCGTGCGGACGCTGAAGCCCAGCAGGGCCATGTCATCAATAGCCAGCACCTGCTTGCTTCGTCCCGCTGGCGTTTGCGCCAGACCGGGCAGTTTCCACAGATTTTCTTCGCCGCCCAGCGCGTTAAGGCCCTCCTGCGAAATCACCACCAGATCCGGCTGGCTGGCCATCACCCCCTCCTGGGAAAGCGGCTGATAGCGGGTAAAGCCCTGCATGGCGTTCTGCAACCCGGCGGCGCGTATTGCCGCATCCGCGCCGGTCTGTTGCCCGGCCGCCATTGCGGTCATTCCGCCGTGGCTGAGGATAAACAGCACCCGCTTGTTGAGCGGTATTGAGGGCAGTGCCGCCAGCGCCTGACGCAGCGAGCTGCGCAGGGTTTCCCCTTGCGCCTCATGATGCGTCGCCTGAGCTATCACCCTCACTTTTTCGTCAATCGCGCGCAGGTCAGGCGTGCCGGGAACGGTAACCACGCGGACGTGGCTCTGTTCAACCTGCTTCAGCGCCAGAGAGGGCTGCGCCTGGTCGCTTGCCAGCACCAGCGTCGGGCGTACGGACAAAATCCCCTCCGCATTCAGCTGGCGAAGATACCCCACGTCAGGCAGCGCGTTTGTCGCCTGCGGCCACTGGCTGGTACTGTCGCGCGCAACCAGAGAAGACTCCGCGCCGAGGGCGTAGACGATCTCCGTCACGTCGCC
>NZ_QFRV01000206.1:0-2213 GCF_004136805.1 Enterobacter cloacae complex sp. GF14B | reverse complement strand
CCATGATTGCCATCGCCGCCTTTGCGCTGGAAGCCTGGCTGGCCCCGCGCGGGCACAGCGCGGAGTTCATCCGCACCGTGCTGCTCCAGATGCTGGTCTGCGCCCAGTGGGTGTACATGATTAACTGCCGCAATACCGAAGGGTTCTCCCTGAACCGCGGCCTGCTGGCGAACAAAGGGATCTGGCTGGTAACGGGCGTGCTGTTCCTGCTCCAGGCGGCGATCATCTACCTGCCGTTTATGCAGATGCTGTTCGGCACCGAAGCGCTTCCGCTGCGCTACTGGTTCGTGACGCTGGCGGTGGCGGGGGTGATGTTCTTCGTCGTCGAAATCGAGAAGCGACTGACCCGCAGGTTCCGTAAGGCTGCATAACTTTTTGCCCTCACCCTAACCCTCTCCCACAGGGAGAGGGAACCCTGACCTCCCTCTCCCTGTGGGAGAGGGCCGGGGTGAGGGAAAACAACGCCGAGGTACTTCTTAATGAAACTCCCACTCCTGTTCGCGCTCCTCGCCTGCACCCTGCAACCCGCATTCGCCGCAGTCATTCCCGTTCGCGTCGCCACCGTGGAGCAAACCGCCCACGCCGCCGAGCGCCAAATTCCGGGCCGCATTGAAGCTATCCACACCGTTGAACTGCGTGCACGTACGGAAGGCGTCATCACCAGAATCCACTTCCGCGATGGCCAGTATGTGAAAAAAGGCGACGTGTTGTTCGAACTGGACGACGCCGAGCCGCGCGCTGCACTGCGTCTGGCCCAGGCCGAAGTGAAAAGCGCCGAAGCCACGCTGCGTCAGGCACAGCAGCAGCTGTCCCGCTTCGAAAGCCTTGGCAGCAGCAACGCCATCAGCCGCCACGACGTGGACAACGCCCGCATGCAGCGCGACGTCGCCAGCGCCGCGCTGGAGCAGGCGAAAGCCCGGCTCGAGACCCGCAGCGTCAGCCTCAACTACACGCGCATTACCTCACCGATTGACGGACGCGTGGGGCACAGCAACTTTCACGTCGGCAGCCTGGTGAATCCTGCCAGCGGTGTGCTGGTGGAGGTGGTGCAGCTCGATCCGATCCGCATCGCCTTTGCGCTGGAAGAGGGCGCGTTTGCCACCAAAGCCGGACAGCATGCGGATATCAGCGCCATGAAGCAGGCCTGGCAGGCGCTGATTGACAGCAACGGCCAGCGCGTCAGCGGGGAACTCACCTCCGTGGACAACCGCATCGACCCGCGTACCGCCAGCGTGATGTTGCGTGCCGAGTTCGCCAACCCGCGCCATCAGCTGCTGCCCGGCGGCAATGTGAACGTTTACCTGCGTCCGGCAAGCGAACTACCGGTGCTGACTCTGCCCGCCGCTGCCGTACAGCAGAATGGCGATGGGTTCTTCGCCTGGGTGATTAACGCCGAGGATAAAGCCGAAATGCGTCCGCTGAAGGTCGCCGGGCAGATCGGCCAGCAGTTCCAGATTGCCTCCGGCGTGAAGCCCGGTGAGCGAGCGATTACTGACGGTGCGCAGCGCGTGCAGCCAGGCGTTGCCGTCCAGATACTGAATTAAGGAGCCATCATGCTGACGTTTTTCATCAAACGCCCGCGCTTTGCGATGGTGATTGCGCTGGTCATCACCCTGCTGGGGGCCATCGCGCTGAGGATTATTCCGGTGGAGCAGTACCCGCAGATCACCCCGCCGGTCGTGAATGTGTCAGCGTCATGGCCGGGCGCCAGCTCGGCTGACGTGGCGGAGGCCATCGCCACGCCGCTGGAGACGCAGCTGAACGGGGTGGATCATATGCTCTATATGGAGTCCACCAGTTCGGATGAGGGCTCTTACAGCCTGAACATCACCTTTGCGGCGGGCACCGATCCGGATCTCGCCGCCATCGACGTGCAGAACCGCGTGGCGCAGGCCGTGGCGCAGCTGCCGACCGAGGCGCAGCAAAACGGCGTGCAGGTGCGCAAGCGGGCCACCAACCTGATGATGGGGGTAAGCCTTTACTCACCGAACAACACCCACACGCCGCTGTTCGTCAGCAACTACGCCAGCACCCAGGTGCGCGAGGCGCTGTCGCGTCTGCCGGGCGTCGGGCAGGTACAGATGTTTCCACGATCAATGAAGTGATCGCCAGACGAATGGCCAAAAAGCAGCAGATGCAGTGGAGCAGAAAAGGGGCTCATTATTTGTTACAGACCCGGACCGCCGTTTTGAATAACGAACTGCAGGATAAAT
>NZ_QFRV01000205.1:0-2233 GCF_004136805.1 Enterobacter cloacae complex sp. GF14B | reverse complement strand
GATACCCAGCGTCGCGATCTGGAGAACGTGCGTAAGCGCATCAACGTGGAAGTGGGAGGGTTCTGCCGTCAGGCGATTGCCGGGCGATACCCGCTGGTGCGTAGCGCCAGCACCGAAGTGACGCCGGACGACCTGGCTCGCATGTTCGCGCCAGGCACCGGTCTGATGGACACCTTTTTCCGCGACAACCTGACCAACAAGGTGGACACCACCCAGGCGAACTGGCGCTTTATGCCGGGCATCGACGGTAAAACGCTGCCAGGCAGCGAAGGCCTGTTGCGTCCGTTCCAGCAGGCGCAATCTGTCCGCGATGCCTTCTTTGCCAACGGCGCGACCACGCCATCCTTTAAGGTGACGGTGCGCACCGTGCGGATGGACAACACCATTCTGAACCTGACGCTGGACGTGGACGGTCAGCTGCTGCGCTACAGCCACGGTCCGCAGGCGGTGCAGATCATGACCTGGCCGGGGCCGGGCGGGACGAACCAGGTGCGTATGCAGCTCGGTCTGGCCAATGGCAGCACCGCAACGCTGGTGACCAACGGTTCCTGGGCGCTCAACCGCTTTTTCGACAAGGCGCGCACCAGCCCTGGCGCGGGTAGCCTGAGCCGTCAGGCCACGTTCAACGTCGACGGACATCAGGTCACGCTGGAGTTTGCCCCGAACAGCATCCGCAATCCGTTCCAGCTTCCCCGTTTCTCATGCCCATAACCGCAAGGACAGCCGTATGACGAATACCCCTGCGATGAACCGATATAGCTGGTATGGCAAATTACCCAGCGCCGGAGATTTTTTGCAGCGTCGCTTTCCGGATACCCTGCAACGCCAGTGGTCGCACTGGTTCCAGGTCGGCCTGCTGGCCTGGCAACAGGAAGAGCAGCGCAGCGGCGAGCGCCCGTTTTCAAAAGCCCCGGTGTGGAACTTTGTCGTCCCGCCGATGCTCGGTAGCCAGATGATTCAGATGGGCTGCCTGCTGCCGGGCCGTGACAGCGTAGGCCGCCACTATCCGGTATGCCTGCAACTGAGCTTCACCCCCGCCGAGTGGTCATCCCGCCTGCTCGGGCAGGCTGAGAGCTGGTACCAGCAGCTTGGTCGTCTGGGGCTGCACGCGGTGCGTAACAGCTATTCTGCCTCCCAGCTGGATGAAATGCTGATGACCATCCCGGCGCCCCAGCCGGTTGAGCCGCAAAAGCGCTCCGACATTCTCGACGTGATTGGCTATGACGACGAGGGTCAGAGCACGCTGGGCTGGCCGCAGGCGGCGGAGTGTTTTGATCCGCTGCGCCAGACCAGCTACTGGTGGACAAACCGCTGCGACGGCTATCCGCTGTACACCCACGTCCACAGCGGAAACTTTACCGGGCAGCTCTTTACGCTGCTGTTCGATCCGGCAGGCGGCGCCCGTCCGGGCCGCCACGGTCTTTACCCGCCTATGTTTGAATAAGCAGGGATCTTATGAATATCGATGAATTTCTCGCGCCGATAAGCCCCGATAACCCCTGCGGTGAAAACCTGGAGTACGACGCTGATTTCCAGGCCATGGGTCAGGCCAGTCAGGGTAAAGCCGAGCAGCAGTTTGGCGACACCATCATTCCGGCAGAGCCTGCCGACTGGAACACGGTGGAAAAACTCGCCACCAGCCTACTGGGACGCACCAAAGATCTTCGCGTCATGCTGGCGTTAACCCATGCCTGGACACGTCGTCGCGGGCTGGCAGGTTACGCCGACGGGCTACTGCTGGTGCAGGAAGCCCTGTCCCGTTACTGGGAGCAACTTTACCCGCTGCTGGAAGAGTATGGCGAAACCGATCCGTTCTACCGCATCAACGCCCTCGCCGGGCTGAGTGATAAATCTGACCTGACGGTCGCGGTACGTAACGCCTCACTGCTCCGCTCAAACGGCGATGAGATTTCGCTCCGTGACGCCCAGGCGCTGCTTGACGGCAGTAAAACCGAGTGTCCGGATTATCCGGGCGGGCGTCCACGACTGATCGATGAGCTGGCCCGGGGCGATCAGCCCGGCACCGAAGCGGTAATCGTGATCAACGAACGCCTGCTGGCCATCCGCGAACTGCTTACCGGCTATCTCGGGGAAAGTGGCGTACCGGAGATGGAACAGCTGCTGAAAACCGTCGGGCTGGTCGCCAGCGCGTGTCAGGTGACCGACATCAGTAAGCTGCTGCCGAACCGTGACGCGCAGGCTGAACAGCACGCTGAGCCGCAGCCTGCGGCAG
>NZ_QFRV01000204.1:0-2272 GCF_004136805.1 Enterobacter cloacae complex sp. GF14B | reverse complement strand
GGCCAGGCCTCAGCATTTTATTATGGTGATCCCCTGGGCGAAATGCGCCTGGTAAGCAGAGTTTTTGAAATGTAAGGCCTTTGAATAAGACAAAAGGCTGCCTCATCGCTAACTTTGCAACAGTGCCGAAGCAGATTATGCGTTCTCATAATGCGATACACCCGCTTTGCATTAACCACAGGCAGGCCGTCCCGCTCCGACTCCCGTCGCAGCAGCGCCCACACACGGCGATAACCATACGTCGGCAGGTCAGCCACCGCCATGTTTATCCGGGACAATACGGTGGTATCGTCAGAACGGGGCTGCCGTCTGCGATCCTGTCAGTCAGATGGCCGGTGAACCCGAATGCTCAACTGCGCACGCGACACGCCAAGACTTCTGCAAACGTCGCTTATTCGTCGTTCCCAGGCAACGAGGGCGCATGCGCAATCCATTTTTTTGCCCGGCCGAACTCCACGGCCTCTTTGAGTATCTCGGCTTCCATCGTCTTTTTGCCCAGAAGGCGCTGGAGTTCGCGAATTTGCTTATTGGCGGCAGCGAGTTCGGAGGCCGGCACCACTTCCTCGCCCGATGCAACAGCCGTCAGTGAACCGTCTTAATATTGCTTGCGCCATTTGAATATCTGGTTTGCATTGATGCCATGCAGGCGCGCGACATGAGACACGGTCATACCGGGCTCCATAGTCTGCTGAATAATGGCAATTTTTTCCTGCGGTGTACGACGCCGACGCCGCTCAGGTCCTGATAACACTCCAACCATCTTATCGTTCTGACTGGTATTAAACATAGTTCCAAGACTACCTCTTATTTTAAGAGAGTCGAAGTGTCTGGTGATCTATGGGGCCAGTCTAGCCCTCTTCCAAGTGTAGGGAGATATAGTCAAAGTTTGCTTCTCCGCCGATGAGTCCGCCCTGCGTCGGATAGTCCGATTTTTTACCGGCGAAGCACGGCTCTCCTAACCCTATCTAAAGCGAATAACTTTTTTCAACAGGGCCGCGTGCCAATGCAAGAGCGATAGGCGCTCTACGCGCCAATTTGACCACTTAAAACAGGTAAATTGAGGGGTTGTAATGTGTTGATGTAACAGGCTTTTATTTTAATGTCTTGGCATATGTATAATGGTAGTCTAGCCCTCCTTTCAACAAGGAGTACTCATGGAAACCTACAATCATACATATCGGCACCACAACTTTTCACATAAAGACTTAAGTGATCTCACCTTCACCGCTTGCACATTCATTCGCAGCGACTTTCGACGTGCTAACTTGCGTGATACGACATTCGTCAACTGCAAGTTCATTGAACAGGGTGATATCGAAGGCTGCCACTTTGATGTCGCAGATCTTCGTGATGCAAGTTTCCAACAATGCCAACTTGCGATGGCAAACTTCAGTAATGCCAATTGCTACGGTATAGAGTTCCGTGCGTGTGATTTAAAAGGTGCCAACTTTTCCCGAACAAACTTTGCCCATCAAGTGAGTAATCGTATGTACTTTTGCTCAGCATTTATTTCTGGATGTAATCTTTCCTATGCCAATATGGAGAGGGTTTGTTTAGAAAAATGTGAGTTGTTTGAAAATCGCTGGATAGGAACGAACCTAGCGGGTGCATCACTGAAAGAGTCAGACTTAAGTCGAGGTGTTTTTTCCGAAGATGTCTGGGGGCAATTTAGCCTACAGGGTGCCAATTTATGCCACGCCGAACTCGACGGTTTAGATCCCCGCAAAGTCGATACATCAGGTATCAAAATTGCAGCCTGGCAGCAAGAACTGATTCTCGAAGCACTGGGTATTGTTGTTTATCCTGACTAATTGCTTTGATGTGTGATTTTAAACGCTCAAATTTATAAAACGAATAATATTGTCAACCTTGCAATAATAGACATAGGGACAACCATGTATAAATTTTTACCCTCAGGCGTCTTCACAATAGAGCCATATAGCAGTGGGTCACTTAGTGGGCTTAATTTTTCCATTAAAGATAATATTAATATTGCTCAGTATAAAACATCATATGGTAGCCCATCTTGGCAAGTAAACATAAGGCTGCCATTTATAAGGCACTGTTGCAAAAATGTGGAGGTGATAGGGGTACTACGCCGGAACCCCAGATTTTTCCGTCCGTTCAAATTATCCACGGTTGAACGAGAGCATGAAAAACCTCGGGGCAGCCATCGAATGATGCCATCTACAGGGGTTAAAATAACCACCATCATTTCATAACAATACCTGCTGACTATGAAGATCTACGTCATCAAAATAGCAGTTCATGG
>NZ_QFRV01000203.1:0-2282 GCF_004136805.1 Enterobacter cloacae complex sp. GF14B | reverse complement strand
ATGATGGGTATCTAGCGCATCACCAAGCCTACATGGCTAAGGTGATACAGGATGTGGAGCCCACATGTTTTGAGGATGCAGTTGGAAATGTGCATTGGGATGATGCAATGAATGAAGAGATGGCTGCATTGGAAGCAAATGACACATGGGAGTTGGTGTCATTGCCAAGCGGCAAGAAAGCTATTGGCTGTAAATGGGTGTATAAAACCAAGCATAAGGCTGATGGTAACATTGAGAGTCACAAGGCAAGGCTGGTCGCAAAGGGTTATGCACAGACGTATGGCATAGACTATGAGGAGACCTTTGCTCCAGTGGCAAAGATGACGACTGTGAGAGCTGTCATAGCAGTGGCTGCATCTAGAGGATGGATTATGCATCAAATGGATGTAAAGAATGCCTTCTTGAATGGTGAGTTGCAAGAGGAAGTGTATATGGATCAGCCACCTGGTTATGTCGATCCAGGTTACCCAGATTATGTATGCAGACTTCTCAAAGCTTTGTATGGTTTGAAGCAGGGCTCTAATGGTATGACAGGATTGCCAAGTATCTTGTCAGTATTGGGTTTAGGAAAGATCATGCTGATCATTCACTCTATGTATGTGAGAGTGATGTGGGGATTGTGGTCATTACCATATATGTAGATGACCTTATTATTGTGAGTGACAATGCTATGGAGATTGACCATGTGAAGGGTCTTCTCAAACAGGAGTTTGAAATGAAAGATTTGGGCGAGTTGCGCTACTTTCTTGGCATTGAAGTGATCAGGACTCCAGAGGGTGTATGGATATCACAGAGACAGTAGGATTTGGACATGTTGTCAAAGTATGGTATGGCTGATTGTAAGCCAATTTCTATTCCCTTGGATGTGAATGCAAAGCTGAGTGCAGAGAAGGGTGATGTTGTTGAGGATGTCAACATGTACAGGAAGATTGTGGGTAGTCTAATCTACTTGACTATCACGAGGCCAGACTTGAGCTACACAGTAGGCTTGGAGAGTCAGTTCATGCAGCTTCCGAGGAAGCCACATTTGGATGGAGTACGACGCACACTTAGGTATGTGCAAGGTACTCTTGACTACGCATTGTTCTATGCAGCAGATGCACCATTAGCATTGTATGGGTATACAGATGCAGATTGGGCAGGTAGCATTGTTGATAGGAGATCTACGAGTGGCTTCATGTTCTCTTTTGGGAGTGCTGCTGTTACTTGGAGCAGCAAAAAGCAGCCTACGGTTGCTTTATCGAGCACAGAGGCCGAGTACAAAGGTGCAGCAGTTGCGGCGTGCAAGGTAGCTTGGCTACGCACATTACTTGAGGACTTGGGAGTGCAGGTGGACCAGTAGATTTTCATCCATTGTGACAACCTCAGCAGCATGCAGTTGGCTAGGAACCCAGTGTTCCATGCCAGGACCAAACACATAGAGGTCCATTACCACTACGTTCGAGAGCGAGTGTTGGCGGGCGACATCGACTTGGTCTACGTCAGCACAGGGGAGCAGATAGCGGATATCTTTACCAAGGCCCTCGGAGCTGAGAAGCTTCGACGTTTCCGGACTATGCTTGGACTCTGCGACATGCAGAGCTCGAGGGGGAGTGTTGAGATGTCGAGCTCTACACCTTGAGCTGGCATCCACTACGGGTCTTGGCCGCTTACGGCATTTACTCACTGGCGCGTTAGGTGACCGACACGGAGGATCTCTGCCAGTGATTCTACAGCTGGACTACACTTATAGTGCCAGCCTAGTACGCTTCTAGCGAGTTCACACTTAGTGACCGCATGTACATATGTGCTACTTTTCAGCTATAGCACTTAGTCATTTTGTACTCTCTTTTCTGTGAAGAAGAAGAAGAAGCTTTCCATCTCTGTGTGCTTTGTGCTTGTCTTGTGTAGCTCTCTTGCATCCTCATTCTTTACAATCCACTGGTTCTGAATGTTGAGGATACAAGGCTGGGAAAAATCTAGGCAGTTCAGCCTCTTTAGTAGGTAATTCATACAAGAGAATTGGAGAATCAGACACAAAGTCCAAAAAATTGAGAACATCTTGGTTCTCTTGCTGCATCATCTTCCTAGTAATTTGAAGAGCAATTGCCTGTTCTCCTACTGTCATTTGAGTGCGATGTCCTTTACTGCTAGAAGATTGATCTTCAATGATGGCATGCACCCTCTGATCCAAAACTCCTCTAAATTTTCATATGAAGCAAGACTTCTTTCAGTTGAGTCCTAACCTCCTTCATACATCTATATGTAGGTCTGTTTCCTAGCTGTAGATCTAGTTCAAGAGC